>CAZVAH010000068.1:0-7608 GCA_964625035.1 uncultured Bacteriovoracaceae bacterium
ACACTAGAGATAAAATTATGTTTCCCTGTATAAAGCTTACAGACCTTCAGGGCGCCTTCGATAGCTTCTGTTCCACTACCAACAAAGAATGCGTGGTCGATATCACCTGGAGTGATTTGGGAAAGCAGGTTTGCCAGAGAGCCCCTAAGCGGATCCATAAGTTCCTGGCTAGGGATACCCGAGCGGAGTGCCTGGGCCCTTACTGCTTCAACCACCTCAGGGTGTGACCAGCCTAAATTCAGGGCACCATAACCACCCAGGCAGTCTATGTACTCATTTTCAAATACATCATAAAAATAAATCCCTTTGCCTCGCCACTCGGTACTGGCGTAGCCACCTGCCTCGGTGACAGACTTGCGGTATTCCACCCAGCCCTTGTTAAAATGACTGACAAAATTGTCAACCGTCTCAATGGAGATGGCCTTTGCTGTGTTTGCATCAATCTCGTCTTTTTCAATAATCTTGACCCATCGATCTGCGTAATTGATGGCTCCTTTTAGATTCTTCAACTTTCCTTCCTTAATTGGTTTTTAGTTTTGAATTTTAACACCTCAATTAAAGTCACGTTGAGCCCATTCACTCAAGTCCTGTGCCGAGGCCAAATCCAATAGGGATATCATTGATATCTCCAATGCTGAAGGGCGCCTCAATGTGCTTTCTGGCAAAGGCATACACCATGTCATTGATCCCGGTGAGAAAATCTCTGCCGTGCTCCTCGCGAAGAGATAGTACCGTGTGGTACATCTTGAGCGCATTTTCTCTCTTTCCCATGAGGTCATATCCCTGACCTGCCTGAAGGTGTATGAGGGCTTTTCCGTTGTTGGATTGTGGCAGATCCAAGGATTCTCTAAGAAGTCTCACTGCCGAAGGGTAGACCCCTTTATGGATAAGAACCGCAGCCAGTATACGGTTGAAGACAGGCTCATAAGGGTCTGCCTTTCGGGCCTGGTTGAGAAACTTGATGACAGATTCGATGTCATCTGGATTCTCAGTGTAATTCTCGAATGCCTTCATATATGCCCCAAGCGCCAGCTTATGTGATGGATCTGTCCATTGATAGCCTTTTAGCACAGTGGGGGAAACCCTCGGTTCGCCTCCTTGCAGTTCAGCCCGGAAATCAAACCCTAGGTACTCATTGGTGCAGGCAGGAGCACCCCCGGTAGCAACCCAGAAAAATCCGTCTTCCGGCTGAAATACCACTGAGGTGACATTGGTTATTGCCCCTGTTGTGATTCCAACGCCCCTCTCCTTACCGGCAATAACATCGTAGTGGTCACTCACGAACTCAGCTGCGAGTTCCGGTGTTATGCGACCATAATTCTTTTCAATGAGCTGTTCATACCTGGTATACCGGCCTACCAGATCTCTCATTACTACATTGTACTTAGCAAAAAGGTCTACCTCTTTAAGCTCGGGAGTCGTTGCAAAATTGGTGAGGCAGATAGTGCTTTTCTGCATATCACGGACTCCGAGCAACTCTGCCGTGGCCTCGATGACCACAGCCTTGCGGGTTTTCCCATCAGCAACCATAAATCCGAATGTGCCTCCCCTGCGGGAGTTTCTCACAATGGAAATCGCATCATCAATGCTGGCAGCCTTCCTCATAATCTCATTTTCAAGGATGGTAAACGACACACCAGCTGGGGTTGAACCGTAAAAGCCCATGAAGTGACCGCCTACAACCATGCCCTTTTCATTCATTGCTGAATTGCATTTGATTAAACCAGCGGTCGATACCTTTACGTAAGGATGGCCTCCCTCTGGCTGGTAGAAAAAGATTGTCTGGTGGTCCCTCCATCTGTTAAGGCCACCATAGTCAGTATCCCGACCGATGATGAGCTTGCCGTCCTGTGTGGCTGCTCCTGAGGCTGCGAAATCAGAGCATTCAAGATATGCCCCAAAGGATTTTGCTTTTTTATTAACTACCCCTGGAATCATTGCCATGGTAAGATCGGAGAGAAAATTGGCTATAAAAACTCTCCTGTAATCAAGGCCGGCGCCATCTGCAATACCTCTGAGTTCTTCCAGATATTCTCTTGGGGTATTTTTCTCAACAGGGGCATATACGGCAAATTCAAGATACTTCATCATGAATTTTTTGAGCCAGGCCGGTTTATCTCTGTACTCGCTCGTGTGTCCGATCGGGTCGGCAAAGACCGGCACAACTCCATTTAGTATATCTTCTTTGAGCAGTATCCCGTGCTGGTACCCCATCTCATAGGGTGTGCCTTTGAGGTGTAGAATAATGTTGCCGCCCCTCCTTTCCACCCGGGCATCACCAAAAGTGGCAATGCCTTCTTTGACTTCAACATCCAGACTGTTGAGACGCTTGAGCACCCCTTTATTCGGCAGGTACTCGTTTCCCGAACTCAGCATTCTCGAATCGATATAGAGATAGACGATTGCAAGTAGTATTATCAAAATTACGATGATACTAGTCTTCTTTTTCATGATATCCTCCTTTGATTAGATAGGTTCTAGCACCTCCTTTTATTTAATCCAGATCAAGACCATACATGTTGAATTCGTAATCTTCACCCAAAGAGCCTATGGGTACAGCGCAGCGTTTTATCTCCTCCTCCAGGGCAGTAACAAATGCATCGATCTGGCCATCATTTTGAGGCATACAGCAGATGCACACTCCAACAGGGGGAGGATTCTCGTCTGTTACCACAGCCCATTCACGCCTGGCCAGTGCAGTAACCACTGGTCGAAGATCGTATTCCTCGGAATAGGCGACGCTCAGATTAATCTTCGAGTCAGGTAAAACCTTCAGGCCCTTGATCTTTAACAGGGCTTCATTAAGCTGATCCTGAAGGCGTATGGAGTGACGTGATACAGCCATAAAGCCTTCCAACCCAAGACTCATGAGCATGGTCCATGACGCGGCAATCGGCCCTGTAGCACGCGTACCGCTTACTGTCCCAAAAGGTGGGGCCAATAACCTTGCATAATTCTTCATCTCTGTATTTCGAAAATACAGACTGCTCGCAGGCGGAGGCACCATACCGTTCTTGTGAAGATCAGCGCTTATCGAGCACACTGAGGGCACCCTGAAGTCCCACGGGGCAAGCGGTGGATCGTAATAACCAGCCCTCTCAAGAAAAGGAATGATAAAACCACCGAAACAGGCATCGACATGAAAATAAAGGTCATATTCCTCTGCAATCTTTCCCATCTCATTGATGGGATCAATCGTTCCAAAGGGCCATGTACCCGCAGTTCCAACAATGCCAATGGTGTCGTCTCTAATGGCTGCACGCATATCGTCAGGGTTTATCTTGTAGCAGGTCCCCTCAACTGGCATGACAGGTATGGCCTCGATTCCCAACATTGCGCAGCCTTTCCATAGGGAGTAGTGGCTGTGATACGGCATGACTATGCTGTGGGATTCCTGTTCGAATTCGGCAATCCTGAAGATCACCTCATACGTTGAGCCGATCTTTGACGGATCAATCTCAGGGTAACGTCTGGCATATGCCCGACCCTTTGCCGCAATAAGCGAGCAGATATCTGATTCAGAACCGCCAGTGGTGATAAAGCCCACTGCATCAGGGTTTCCAAGCATATCTCCCATCATGGAGATGACCTCCCTTTCCATCTGGCGAGCACCCACACCGGTATGCCAGATCTCTCCATGCAGGAAGCGCACATACGCATCGACTCCCCTTTCACGGATCGTATCGCCCCAGGGAAGCGTGGGCGAGGAAGTTAAATGAGGACCTTCATCGAACAGATTCCTCTCAAAGGCTGAAAAGTGAGATGCCTTCTCAAAGGCAATCAGCCGATCCTGTATCTCATAATGGCCTAAGCCTTTTTTGGGTAATTTCATGGTTTCTTTCATTTCTTTTCCCTTTCTTTATTAAATATGTATCTCCCTATTCTTTACCGTCCAGGGTCAGAAGTGGCCCATACATCTCTGGGCGCCTCTCCCGGAAAAATCCGGTTACAGGTCTTACTAACTTTGTTAATTCCGGATATAATTCAGCGACCAAAAAGGTCTCATCGGTCCGGTTTGCCTCAACGATCTTCTCTCCAGTTGGGTCGGTAATAAAAGAAGAACCAAAAAAGTCTATCTCAGAGTCATCAATCACTTCACGACCAACCCGATTGGAAGCAACTACAGGAACCAGATTGGCTGCAGCGTGTCCCTGCATAACCCTCTGCCACTGGTCACGGACATCAACATCTGGATATTGCGGATCAGAACCTATGGCCGTGGGGTATAAAATAATTTCCGCATCCAGCAAGGCCATAATACGGGCAGCCTCAGGAAACCATTGGTCCATGCATATGGCTACACCAATCCTGCCATAGCGGGTGTGCCAGACCTTAAACCCGGTGTTGCCAGGATTAAAATAGTATTTCTCTTCATAACTCGGTCCATCCGGAATATGGGTCTTTCGATAGACCCCTAAGATCTTACCATCGGCATCAATAATGGCAACCGAATTGAAGTAGGCATTATTACTCCTTTCAAAAAAACTTACCGGCAATACCACTTCTAATTCCTTAGCTACTGATTTGAAATGATTCACGGCCTGATTATCTTCCAGGGGAGATGCAAACTGAAAAAATTCCATCTTTTCCTTCTGGGGAAAATACTGCCTCTCAAACAGTTCCTGCAGTAATATAATCTGGGCACCTTTTGCAGCCGCATCTCTCACCAGGCCCTCAGCCTTTTTTATGTTCTCGCTTACCTCCCACGAGCAGGCCATCTGTATGGCCGCCACAACAACCTTTTCTCTTGACATGTAACACTTACCTCCATTTTTGAATTTTATAAGCTTGCATAATTGAACACCTTTTTGTAAATCTCCTTTGATTGACAGTGAACAGAACCAACAGGATAGCGGTGAAAGTCTATGCCTACTATTTCATAGCCAGGCATTGCAGTTTTATAGATTTCTAATGCCTTTTTATCTTCTTGAACATTGAAGATTGGCACAATTACTTTTTTGTTTACGGTCAAGCTGTTGACATAGCTCCAAAAATTATAGGCTGAGTTGTCTATTTCAGGCATTGGCACCCTTACAATTGTGTAATTTTTACCATTTACAGATTTTATTTGTGCAAGCCTCTTAGCCATATTTTCAAAATCATCATACCACTTGTACCCCTTTTTTGAGCTTATAACCATCAAGGCGTCTTCATCTACAAACTTTACCAACATATCAATATGCCCTGTTAATTCTCCCTTTAAAGGTGGAAAAGTAACAAGTCTGCTACAACCAAAATAATCCTTTACAATCTGTTCCAGCCTTTCCTTATCAATATCCGGGTTTATATCCAGGACTGATTCTGCCATGATCATCGTTCCCTTGCCGTCTGTAATGATATTTCCACCCTCTATAACCATTGGCAATCTATATGCAGGCACATCCAGGATCATTGATAATGCAGCTGTCGCGTCGGCATCAAACTTGTAATAAGCCTGATCAATAATATAGTATGGATTCCATATAAAAACAGGCCTTTCGTTACCACCCGAAAGCACTGTAGTAGGCCCATAATCCCTTGTCCACACGTCATCAGTTAAAAAATGAAGGAATTTTACAGACTCTAATCTTATATTTTTTTGTGTTAGATATAATGTGGCAGCCTTTTGCCAACATTCATTGGGGACAATTACAAATGCAGAGGCTTTTGAAGTAATCTGTTTTATAAATTCACTATGGGTTTCCCAGCAAAGAGGATAATAAATAGGGAATGATAAAACTACCGCTCCTATTGGTTCAAATTCTGCAGGAAGGCGCACAGGCAAATCAGGTGGCGATATTGGATTATATCGAGCAAATCCAGCCTCTTGAGTGAGCTTATTCATAGCACAATCAATTAATTTGAAGCTTTGTATGGCCTCGTTTGAAGTAATTTTCATTTCATTTAATAATCCTGACTTCTCCAAATAATCAACCATCTTAGCATCTGTATTGATTCCCTTTACTGCTGCTTGAATGTAGAGTGAATGCTCTCCACGAATCCGAGCATTGATCCTTGAAAGTAATTTATCATTCAGGTAAGGATAGATCTTGGGCTCAGCTGTACCAATGAAGGTTCGTAAACTTTTATTATTTAAGGTATGAAAGGGAAAATCGAATCCGTGAGTTTCTTTGACAATCTTCTTCTCAATAAATATGGGGACTATCTTCTTTGGTAGCCACCAACCTAAAATTCCGCCTGCAAGTAGAATGGCCAGACCCAGTATTACTGACACCCTAACTTCCTCCTTATATAAGGCTCCAAGTCGCAGATACTAAAACCACCCATATAGTTCCCTGCATTCATTGCAGAGTTGATTTCTGAATTGAGGTGAGGCAATATTGATTAATGCCTGGGCTCTTTGTTTGCACGTCTTCCCTTTAAGGTGCGCAACGCCATATTCTGTTACTACATAATCCACATCATTGCGGGAGGTTGTAACAGCCTGACCTGCCTCAAGCGTGGTTACTACCCTGGAGACTCTCCCCTTTTTAGCAGTAGCTGGTAATGCTATTATACTCCTCCCTCCCCGGGAACGCGCTGCGCCTCGTACAAAATCAACCTGGCCCCCAACACCGCTGAACTGCCTTGCCCCAATGGTATCTGAAGCAACCTGGCCCATTAAATCAATTGCTATGGCAGAATTTATAGAAATCACATTGTCATTACCTGCAATTACATATTGGTCATTAGTATAGTCTACGGGATATGCCTCGATCATCGGATTGTTGTCGACCCAGCGATACAGTTCTGCAGTTCCCATGATAAAAGTAAGTGTGATCTTTCCCAGGTGCAGTTGCTTTCTTACTCCATTTATTACACCCTTCTTGGCGAGCTCCATTACCCCATCTGAGATCATCTCGGTATGAATCCCTAAATCCTTCTTGTCCTTCAAAAAACCCAGCACTGCATCCGGGATAGCACCTATACCCAATTGAAGACAGTCACCATCTTTAATAAGCCCTGCAATATGCCCACCTATGGCATTCTCAACTGCACCGATTTGAGGGGGGCTCAGCTCATACAAAGGCATATTGCTTAAGACAAAATAATCGATGTCTCTTACATGAAGAAGGGATTCCTCACCTGTTACCGGCATCTGAGGGTTGACCTCTGCGATGACTATCTTGGCGCTTAAGGCAGCCTGCAAGGTATAATCAACGGATATACCAAGACTGACATAGCCATTACTATCTGGTGTTGATACAATGATCATGGCAACATCAACCGGCAACACATTATCACGGAAAAGGGACGGGATCTCACTGAAAAAACAGGGGGTATAGTCTGCCCTTCCCTCTGCAACAGCTTTCCTGGTGGAAGCGCCTATAAAAAGCCCGTTGTGCCGAAACGACTTAGAATGTTCAGGGCGACAATAGAGGCTTTCCCCCATTGCTACCATATGAACAATCTCGACATCTTTCAGTTCTTCTGCGCGAGAAACAAGTTCAGCTATCACGCACCGGGGTTCACCACAGGCATGCCCCAAAACCACCCTATGGCCTGACTTAACCGTCTTTGCTGCCTCTTCAGGGGGCACTGTCCTGTTTTTATAGTATTGTCTCCAGTCCGGTTTTATGGCCTTATCACGATTATCCATGTCAAAAGTCCCCCTCCTATCTATTATAG
>CAZVAH010000069.1:0-7581 GCA_964625035.1 uncultured Bacteriovoracaceae bacterium
ATAACCAGGGTCAAAGAGACACTCAAGATATTGGGAAATAATTATGAAATCATTCCTGTAAATGATGGGAGTACGGATGGTACCCTTAAGAGGCTAGATGAAATCGCTGAGAATGACCCGCATGTACAGGTGGCATCCTACTGGAAAAATGGCGGCAGAGGTAAGGCATTAAGATACGGTTTCAAGGTGGCAAGGGGTGCGTACATAGCCACAATAGATGCTGACCTTTCTTATGATCCCAGATATATACTGGATATGGTAAGGGCCCTCTATGAGGAAAGGGATGTAGATGTGGTACTTATGAGTCCCTATATGAAGGGAGGAAAGACCGAAGGTGTTCCAAAATCAAGACTCCTAGTAAGCCGCTTGGGCAACTATATCCTAAGGCTTGCCATGCCAGAGAAGATACATACTATCACATGCATCGCAAGATGCTATAGAAGGGATGTCATATCTGCACTGGATTTAGAATCAAATGGGAAAGAGATTCACCTGGAGATTCTATCCAAGGTGCTCGCCATGGGCTTTAAGATAAAAGAGATCCCTGCTACGCTAACTGCGCGAGAAAAGGGGGAATCTAAATTCACCCTTCGTTCCACTGCATTATCCCATATGCTATTTACCATCTTTGAACGCCCTATCCTCTTGTTCGGTTTATTAGGCATTATCCTTACCATCATTGGTCTGGGCATAGGCGCATACATAATAGCACTATACTATACCGGATCACTAAACCCAAACCGACCATTGATCACTTTTATGATCCTGTTTATCTTAGGGGGTATCCAGATACTCTCTTTTGGTTTTATTGCCTCTCAGGTAAACTACCTCAGAAAGGAGGTCCTTCGTATCAGAAAGGCCATTTCAAAGGCAGAAGATAGGATATCAAGATCTGGATCAGAACGCTTAGGTGTCACAGATAGAAACGATAATTGATTTTTAACAGGCTGTTGCCCGAATCCTTTCTCGCTTGCCGAAAACGTTTTTTGATACATCTAAGGCTCGCTCCAGGCGATTCCAAAACTCGCCCTTCGGGCTCAGACACTTGAAATCGCTATTTTTTCGCTTCGCCAAGATGTATTTGCAAAAAACGTTTAAATGTCCGCTCAAAAGGATTTCTTTGGGCAACAACCTGTTTACTATTCACCATTTACCATTTACCATTTCAGAGTCAATATATAACCTTTGTATCACCAGAATCCAGCAGGAAATGTACCTGATTTACGCCCTCCTTTGACTTTATAAAATGCATCAGTTCTTGGTGGGCATCTTCTTTTATTGGCTCAACCAAGGATATATCCTGACCATTTTTAGACTTTTTTGCGTGCCATTTTACGATATAGCCAGGTACAATAGCATATCCGCACCCTGAAAAACAACAAGAGGTATCCACCACAGCATAACCTACAAAGTAGAGTATCTCTCTTTCCGCCATGGGCGGGTAATCGATCCTCTCTTCTTTGGTTATCATATAATGCCCACCTATGGCTGTTACTTCTTCATTCAGAATAGGATGTTCAAATTCCCTCATGACAAGCCCCCCCAATAAACTATTTTAACACATTATAAAAGACTTTGGCATCATATATTGTCAAGGAACATGCTCAAGAAAGTATGAAAATCCTAAAGGGTTTCTTCACAGAGGTCCGCCTCAGAAAACCGACACTGAAATCTGGAGTTGAATTTATAAATCCGCAAGATATTGAATAATTACTTGCCCAGGCAAAGAGCTTATTCTTGCATAAAACCCCGGCCCTTGCGGCCCATATTTAGCCTAAAGTTTGGGATTGACATCACCGATGAGTGCTATAGTGTTACAGGATACCTATGTATCCTCAACAAAAAGGACAGACATAATGGATTTATTGGGTAATATTTTTAGGAAAAAAAAGATTCCCAATGAAATAAAAGAATGCGAGCACTCTCTAAATAAGCACCCCAATGATCCTAACATCTTAAAACGACTTGGAGATCTCTATCTTAAAGTAAATAATAAAACTAGCGCTGCGGAAGCATATACAACTCTGGGTGATAACTATAAAAACAGAGGTTTCTATCCCAAGGCCATTGCCTTATACAAACAGGCTCAAAAGATTCTTCCTGACTGGGAAGAACCATATGAAAAGCTGGCAGATTTATACCAGATGCAAGGATTTTCCAGGGAGGCAGCCACACAATATGCAAGGCTAGCTGGAATGTTGGAAAAAGCTGGAGACGACGAAAAGGCCATAATGTATATGCAGATGGCCGCAGAGCTTGACCCTGCTCATAAAAAATTAAGCGAAAATGCCCATATGTTTGATGTAGGTGAAGAGGCAATGCGGGAAGCCCCTAAGACAGCTGTCCCAAAATCTCAGGTGCAAGGAGAAAACTTTTTTGATTTAGAGAAAGAATTAGAAAAAGAAATAAGAGAATTATCTATTGATGAGTCGAATTTGGATCAGGATGATAAAACAGGGATTGATTCTGTATTTAAGGCTATCAAAGAAAACGCTGCAAACGATGGGGGCAATGACCCTTTGTTTTTATATAATATGGGTCTGGCATACAGAGAGACAGGCCTTTTAGATGAAGCCATTGAGTCTTTCAAAAAGGTTATCGATACAGGTGAAAAACTTTTCGATACACATATAATGCTTGGTCTTACTCTAAGAGAAAAAAGGTTGTTTGAAGAATCTCTGGAGAGCCTAAAGGCAGGTGCGTCTCTTAAGGACATCACCCCTGAGATGAAGGCCAGCATATTGTATGAGATAGCACAGACTTACAAGGCTATGGGAGATGCAAACCATGCCCTCACTATACTTAAAGAGATTCAAAAAGAACATAAAGACTTCAAGAATATAGAGATCGAGATAGGAATATTAGGCGGAGAAAGTTAAGATGGCGGTAATAAATTATGCAAAGAAAGAGATATCGGCAAAGATAGTGTACTATGGCCCATCTTTATGTGGGAAGACTACTAACCTCCAGTATATATATACAAGTATAAAACCCGAACAAAAGGGGAAGCTTGTATCTCTTGCTACAGAGGCAGATCGCACCCTTTTCTTTGATTTCCTTCCTGTAGAAGTAGCCAATATAAGAGGATTTAAGACTAGATTTCATTTCTACACAGTGCCAGGCCAGGTATATTACAACTCTACAAGAAGGGCTGTACTCACAGGTGTTGATGGTCTGGTATTTGTTGCCGATTCCCAAAGAGATACGATGGAAGGGAACATAGAAAGTCTTGCCAATATGGAAGAGAACCTTAGCTACTATGGTAAAAGTATAAAGACAATCCCTTTAGTATTTCAGTATAACAAAAGGGACCTGCCCGATCTTACCCCAATAGAAGAGATGAACCAAATCCTTAATCCAGATGGTTACCCATATTTTGAAGCTGTAGCCACCACAGGGGAAGGGGTCTTAAAGTCACTTACAAAGATCTCAAAGATGGTGCTATCCCATATAGAGAAAGGAACAAGCAGAGGATCCGCTGGTGATATGGCAGACCACGAAGCTATAAAAGAAACAATACCAGAAGCTGAGAAATCCCACCAGATACCTTCAGCTTCTCTTCAAGGGCCCAAGACTGAACCCGGTATTACAGGTGGGCGAATCCAGATAGTGGGCACAGGAGATGCAACAATTATTTCTGCAAATGCGATCAGTTTACCCATAAAAATGAAGTTTGATAAAGATGAGCGCACATATATGATGGATATAGCTATAAAATTAGATAAGCTTGTACCAGAGGATTGATAGTGTGGAACTCGCGTCGATACAAACAAATATGGTTTCAACTGCGCTACTCAAAGATATACTTTCATCCTGGCCGTGCACATCTACACTTTTAGGAAATGTCTACTTTTCTGTTATTCTGGCCACAATACTGTTATTCCTCATAATCGGCATATCGTTAATAGTCAAATATACCCCCAATATATTAAATGATCTAAAAGGCCTCATAGGTGCAGATATACCAGAGATTGCCATCAAGCTCTGGCTGGCATTTATACTCCTCATTCCTATATTCTTTGACGCCGGGCCTTTATGGTTTATCCTGTGGTGGTTTATAGTGCTATGGGGCTATGTAACCAAGCCAGAAAAAAGAATAGCCTTTGTATTTATCTCTCTTATCTTTATGTCTGGCTGGATCGCTCACATAGGTGGTAGTTTCCTCACAATGACACAAACCCATGTAGATAGAGAGATCTTCATGATGGAAAATCATATGGGATCTGCTAAGGATGTTGTAGCTGTGGCTTCATGGATACAAAAACACCCCGGTGATGCTGAGCCAATAAATATCCAGGCCCTCATTGAGAAAAGAAAAGGCAATTATATAAACGCTGTCCAATTATTAAGGCATGCCTTAGGTCTGGAGCCTAACAATTCAAGGTTTTATAATCACCTCGGTATAGCGCTTTCCGGAGAAGGTAAACATCAAGATGCTATCAATGCGTTTAAGGCATCCATTGCCATAAATCCTGATAATGTAATCTATCACTATAATATAAGCAGGGTATATCAGGGACTATACGCTCTATATGAGGCAGAAAAAGAAATTAAGCTGGCAAGTGATATAGACCCATCTCGCCTCAAAAAATTTCTAGATAAAGAAGGCAAAGACATAAACCACAAATTCATAGAGGAACATATACCGGTAACAAGGCTGCTGCATAGACAGCTAACTCCATCTAAAGATCTGAAAGTGGCAGCAAATGCCCTGTGGGATATGTGGTTTGGTATTATAGATAGTGCTAAGGCCATATACTTGGGCATTATATACTCCATAATATTGATAATTCTGAGATATATACCGAAGGAGAAATTTACAAAAAAGTGTTCTAGATGCGGAAATTTCTATTATGTAGGTTCTCCATCCACTGGGAAATGCCCTATGTGCTTGCAATGTTACTGGTTGGATACAAAATCTAAAAAACGAGCAGAGTCTGTTATGCAGGACAAGAGCGAGGAAATAAAAAAACACAAGGTATATTATAGTTCATACACGGCTACTCTCGAGATGATATTACCAGGTATGGGCTCTATCGTAGCAAATAACACACTAAAGGGTGTAGCTAGGCTATGTATAATAAGTATAGGTGTGATCCTGATCATCACTGGAGGGCAATTTGTCTTTTCATTTATCCCTACAGGCATTGACCTGGGATCTATTATCAGGGTTATTGGTGTCTTTATGATAGGGGTCACGTATTGGAGGGGGTATAAAAGCCCACCTATAAGGCTAGGTGTGTAACATGGCATTAGTAGGCACATTAAAGGGTTTCGGCGTAACAGATATATTCCAACTCATAAGTCAACAGATGAAAACAGGCAACCTTATTTTGGCATCTCCAAAGAAAAAGATTTCTATCTTATTTCAGGAAGGTATTATAAAAGGTGTAACAAATGATAAATGGACAACAGACCCCAGAGCCAAGGTATTACTGAATAGTGGCTTTATAGGGGAAAAGCAACATAAAGCTGCGCTTGATAGCCAGAAAAAAGGCCATGCCAAATGGGAAGACATCCTCATCTCGCAGGGCAAACTCGAAAAAACCCTCTTAGATAAGGCCACCAATATTGTGATAAGGGAGTTATTTCTTGATATATTCCAATGGGGACAGGGTACCTATCGATTTGAGCAGGAAGACTCTGATACTGAAGCAATACTCTCCTGCCATATAGAGACAGAAAACCTTATTCTAGATACACTTCGAATCATAGACGAATGGCCAATAATCAGACAAAAGATACCACCACTGGACTATTGCCCTGTAGTTATAATGCCTATAACAGAAGAGATCGCAAAAAAATATGCCCTGAGTGATAACGATGCCCATATATTTGATCTTATAGATAGCAAGAAGACTGTAGAGACAATAATAAAGGAGTCTTTAGAGGCATCTTTTGATGCATTGAGTGCCTTTGCTAAGCTGATAGATGCATCGCTGATAGAAGTCTTTCCTAAGGAGACAAAAGAGCAGGTAGACGCATTCATTACAAGGCAGGCTTCATGGAAACGTATAAAGAAGATATCGGTTTATATCCTACTTGCTATTTGTGTTACAGTGCTTATCCTCATAGGACACCCCAGGATAGGCCCCAATATGTTCTTTAATCCTGTAATAGAAAGATACATAAAGACCCAGAAAGAGCTAGCCGTCAGATATACTACACAGGAGATAAAGCCTTCAAATTCAAATGTAAATAATTATGACCATTAAAACGCCTTCTTACAGGTGTAAATGCCACATCCGCAAATCTTGGAATATGGCGAAGGCGACCAGCCATATTAAATCCAACCGTATTAAATATACGACCCGAATGTTTCAGCAATACCTTTAAATGGCAATTTCCCAACCTTTTCACATTAAGCACCTCCATATTGGGTATCATAAATACAGGCTCACGGTTACCAATACCAAAAGGGGCAAGTATCTCTAATTCATCCAACAAGGTTGGCGTTATATCTGTGGGTGATATCTCTAAGTCAACCTCTACAACGTCTGCCTGGAAAGGGCTTATATCTAATAAGGATTCCTCAAGTGCATTGGCAAAGGGCAAGATTTTATCTGCATCTATTGTGAGCCCTACTGCCATTTTGTGTCCCCCAAACCCTTTCAAAAAATGAGATACTCTCGAGACGGCAGCATGCAAATCAATGGATTCTATAGATCTACCTGACCCCCGTCCCATCCCATCACTAATAGATATCACTATAACAGGTTTGGAAAACCTGTCTACAAGCCTTGATGCAACAATACCTATCACACCTGTATGCCAGTTTGTACCTGCCACCACAATAGCCTTTCTGGTATTCTTACCCCCTTCAATCATTGACAGCGCCTCTTTTAATACATCTTGTTCTTCTTCCCGTCTAAAGCGATTGAGGGTGTGAAGCTCCTGTGCAATAGAAGTGGCATGTGAAATATCGTCTGTAATAAGTAACTCAAAGGCCTTTGTCGCATCAGAGACCCTGCCTGCTGCGTTTATCCTTGGCCCCAATATAAAACCAATGTCTCTTGCGATAACATCATTTTTTATACCAGAGATCTTTGCCAGGGCACTAAACCCTACATGGGTTGTCGAATTGAGCACCTTTAGGCCCTCTTTTACCAGTATACGGTTAATTCCAGTTAGCGAGACCACATCTGCCACCGTGGCCATAGCTACCATGTCCAGATCGTCTCTCAGGTTTGGAAGATTTTCCATCCCTAAATCCCTCAAGCGTGCCCTTAGTGCCACTATAAGATGAAACACCACCCCTGCGCCGCAGAGATCTTCTCCAAAGAAGGGACAATCCTCCTGCTTTGGGTTTATAATGCTTAGTGCATCAGGTAACTCACCTTCTGGCTCATGGTGGTCTGTTACAATCACATCCATGCCTAAACCCTTGGCATAGGCCACCTCATGGGTTGACGTGACACCACAATCTGCAGTGATTAGAAGACTTACACCGCTAGCCTTTAATTCATCTATACCTCTAGTATTTAAACCATAACCATCTATAGCCCTATCAGGTATAAATACTACAGGCTCTTTATAACCAATTCTTAAAAGAAACCTGTGTAGTAGCGCGGCACTGCATAC
>CAZVAH010000070.1:0-7578 GCA_964625035.1 uncultured Bacteriovoracaceae bacterium
CCGTTGTTCCGTGTGATCGATGTGCCACAAAGTGCATTTAAGGTTTCATCCCATCGAATTGAAGGAACCAGGCAAATGGGTGAAGGTCTCTATAATTTGGCGATTTATTATCCTGAATCATCGCATATTTTAACCCCAAGAAGCAGAGAACATCTATTCTCGTATGTTACTGCACTGATACGCTCGGACAGGAACAATGAGGCTAGAAAGTATTTAAACAACAAATTTCCATACTCACGTGACAAAATATGGTGGAAACTGTGGATTCTTAGTTGGATACCACAATGGCTGCTGAAGTGTGGTAAATGGATCCGTAAGAATTGGTTTTAAATGAAAATTCATATTCTAGAGGCAATATGCACACTTTTAAATCAAAAGTTTTATTTTTTGGAATACGTTAAAACCATAGTCATTTCTAGATTTCTGCACTAATCTACCCTAAAGGGTTTGAAAATATAGAGTATTTAAAGAACTGTGGGATACTAAGGCCCCAAATTGGAATTGAGAAAATTAGGGATGGGTATTTTGGTCGGCTATTTTCACTGGCAGAAGTGCTTAAGAGATTAAAAATATAATTTTTCGCTAAGGATCAGATAATGCGTAACAATGCCTTCAAGCAACTGCTTTTAAGGATCACGTATTATACAGTTCCAGTGCTCGTTTTCTTGGCAATTTGGATACCTGTATTTTATCATTACCACGTGCCAGATGTCGTTATCAGAGATGAGGTAGTACAAGTGTCTCGCCGCGTGCCTACTGGGGCTGTATTTAATGAAATAAATAGTTTCAGTTTTGGTTTTAACCACTCATGGTTGGATGACAGTCAGTTAGTTGTACTTGCAGAAAAGATTTTACATGGGGAAGTGCAAATAACAGGTCGTCCTTCCATAGCGATCGGCATACCTTTTGATGCTGATGATTTGAATAGAAGTATACCTGGCTGGCCTGACTGGCGATTGTTCTTTGCCAGTTTTGCTATACCTGACTTATTGCTTCGTGCGTATCAAGTAACTGGGCGTGACGATTTTCTTATGACAGCCAGGGACATAATTTTAGGCTGGGCCTCATACGAGCGGAGCGCGTGGCTCCCAAAAGGACTTCTTTGGAATGACCATGCGATTGCTGCTCGAATTTCTGTCCTGGCAAAATTCTGGAAACTTTACCGCAATCACCCGGATTTTGAACCCCAGGTGGCAAAAGACATTCTTTTGTTTGTTGCGAGAAGTGCTCAGTTATTAGCCAAACCCACACATTTTACGTTTTCAACAAACCATGGGATCATGCAAAATTTGGCACTATGGCAGATTTGTCTTGCTTTCCCTACTCTCCCAAATATTGAATTTTACAAGCAGCTGGCGCTTGAGAGAATGCGAGACCAGATGGTCTTCTATATCAATGATGAAGGAGTGGTTCTAGGGCATTCGGCCGGATATCAGAGGATTGGTTTGGAATTTATCGGTATGGCATTCAGATATTTAACCTTATTGGATGTGCCGATTTTTGAGGAATGGAGAGTGAAATATAAAAGGGCAAAAGATTTCTATGCTCAGTTAAGACGTCCAGATGGTTCTCTGCCTATGTGTGGTGATACCCATAGTGTAAGCGATAGCCCTGGCCCATTTGTGACGGAAGTGGATTCTAATGGGAGAAGTGAAAAGCCGAGATATCAAAAAAAATGGGCTCCCAAGCAGTCGAACAGTCTGTATCCGGTTGGCGGATATTCCATATGGTGGGATGGATTGGGTAACTGGCCAGATGAAGAGAAATTAGCACAGACTGTGGTGGCCTGGTCCTATTTTCCTGGACATGGACATAAACACGCAGACGAGATGAGTGTGTTATTTTGGGCAGGTGGAAAGAGGTGGTTGACCAATGTTGGATACTGGCCTTACGGAACAAAAGGGCGATCAGAGGCAGTGTCCTGGGACGGTTCAAATGCACCTCACCTCGTTGGCGAGAGCACTACCAGTAAGCGCAATACAAAGTTGAAATTCCATGGTCGGTCAGAAAATTTGGTTGCAATAGATTTAGAGAGAACAGTACCGCAGGAGTATGTTGCACGCCGGCAAGTTGTTCATGTGAAGCCGAATTTATGGGTAGTTGTCGATCACACATTTGGCAACAATGATGATCGCACAACCACCATATGGACAACTTCACACGATGTCCAAATAAACGAAGGTAAGATCCCTGGCTACTATAATTTTGAGTTGCAAAATAATGGTATAAGCTTATCATTATTTATCTTTGGGGGCTTAGATCCACACATACGCCGAGTGAGAGGGAGCTGGAGCCCATTTGCTGGATGGGAGGACAATAAGCCAGCGGATGCAATTTTTATTGAGCAACCTGCGGATAATGCTTGGGTGGTCACAATGTGGTCCTTAGATCACGCCTTCAGCCCCTCATTGCGAGTTAGTGGACAGCCATACATGCATGAGTGGAAAGATTCCGAGGATTGGAAAATTGCGATTCCGGTTGAGTCTGGCATGATGAGCATTTCGCGCAAGAAAGATCGGGTCTGGGTAAATGAAAACGCAGGAGATGGTATGTCAAATGAAGTCATCCTTATAAAACCCGTTGAACAGGGACATGCGTATACTAATATTCAAGCCGGATATAAAGCTGCTGCACGTAAGTATCCAAGATCGAGTTATAATTTACATCGCCGTTTGAAAGTAACGTATCTCTTAATGGTGATTTTTTTATTACAGGAAATTTTTTTCCTCATATACAGAAAACTCATCCGAGTATATTATGTCCAGTTAAGAGTATTAAGCGTACTTTGCTGGGCAGGCATTGGCGTGCTCATATGGATTGATGTGTTATATTTTAAAACCTTGTTGTGAGAGGCGATAAGAAGATCTCCATTATTCCATTCCAGCACCTTATTATTCCAATCATTTGATAGCTTTAGTTGCTAAAGAAATTTTATCGTGACCGGATGTGCGAAGTATATCCAGGACTTCTATCACCTTAAAATATGGGATGTCTCTTTTGGCCTCGACAATGATATCAGCGCCTTTTGGAAGGCTCAAAAGCCCCTGTTTATCTGATGGCTTTCCATCTATCATGATCTCTTTATCTGATATTGCTACTGTAATGGCCTGTTTTGATATCTCACTGCCACTTTTTGACTCGGGAAGATCTACGCTGCTCAAATTTATTGGTGAGCCAAAAGACAACATAAAGAATATTAAGAGGAGGAATACGACATCCACAAGGGGGGCAATGTCTATTGCTGCTATATGTTTGTCTTTTGTGCGTCTGAATTTCATTTTTCACCCTTTAAATATTCTAACATCCTGGCAGAGGTCTTTTCCATCTCAAGTAAGAGATAATCACTCCTTGCCATGAGAAAACGGTAGCATATATAGACAGGGATGCCTATGGACAACCCAGCTGCAGTAGTTATAAGCGCCTCTGATATGCCGGAAGCAAGCATATGGCTTTCAGTGCCCAGGGTGCCTATTGCATTAAAGGACTTTATCATACCGGATACCGTGCCCAGAAGCCCTAAAAGGGGAGAGATTGTAGCAATGATCCCTAAGATATCTATATACCTCTCTATGGTATATGCCTCCCTGGCCCCGGCTTCTTCCATATAGTCCTTTATGATTTCTCTCTTCATGCCAGCGTTTTTTATGGCTACCATGATTACAGAACATATGGGCGACGAACTCCTCTTGCATAACTGCTCTATGTCATCTAACCTTCCCATGCGGGTAAGCCTCTCTGCCTCATGCACAAGGGCAGGTGGTATGATCTTATCCCTTCTCAGGCTAAAGAGCCTCTCAAAAAATATGGCTACAGCAATGATTGAGCATGCAGACAGGGGCCACATCATGGGCCCGCCTTTTAAAAATATATCCCAGAGTGTCATATATCCTCCTGAGTCACTGGCATGAAATTGGTATATTTATATCTCATAAATACCAATATTATTCAACTTTATTGATGGGATGATGGTGCGAGGCGATTATAATCGGTTTGAGTTATTGGTTTAAAGTGAAGCTAAATTTCTTTTGCCTCTCGATTGGTTCAAGATTTCTTCATCAACAAGAAGCAAGCATGGGATCAAGGTAATAAACCCAAAACTCAACACTCAAACCCCAAAACTTAGATTATTGAACATAGAACTTTTAACAATACATCTGTCAGAATTCTTTACAGTCCATTTATGATAATATCTTATCTCTTAAACCTATTGCGGAAACTTGCCAGACCGATCAGGCCACTGCCAAGCAATATTAATGTACCTGGCACGTGGACAGGGATAGAATCCAAAGTCACAGTAGTATACACATCAGCAGTTCCGGGATGGCAACAGCATTTGCAAAAATCATATCCATCTGGTCCTTGCCAGAACCAACTTGCATACCCAACATCGGATAACTCAATGGCAAACTGGCCACCCTCGCCAAAGTTCACAACTACAGGATCATCCCATATTAAATTCCATCCTTGTGTAAAGTGGCAATATGTACTGAAGCCAATCGATGTTCCACCTATTGCCTGTGTGAGAGCTGGATTATCGAAATTTACATATGCAGTCAGTGCCCCTGGGTTAACATCATCATTGTTGATCCAACCCTCATTTGTCCCGAAAGTAGCAAAATAAAATGTGTAAGACTCGTTTTCTTCTAATCCGAAAATTGTATCGTCAAGGTCTGGATTAGTATTGGCGTACATTTTTAAGACATCATTGGTTCCTGATGTATCAACCCAAGAATCTCCTCCCATATCAAAGATATAGGGCGTTGCATTTGCTATTCCCGCAAGGCCAAAAATAAGAATTAATCCGATTAATATTCCCGAGATCTTTTCCATGGTTTTTTTTCTCCTCATAATCAATGTTGTCTGTATATTAATTAATGATAGACTTCAAAGCAAAAAATGGGCCAGCATTAAGTGATATATGTAACCACCTGAAATTGCATCATTATAAATGATGTAACAGGAATAAAGCCTATTGTCAATCTGGAAAATTGTAAAGTTTTTCGACACCAATAAGGGGGTATGTCTTGCATAAGTCCCACATATCTTTCTACATTTCATTGATCGACCAAGGCATAGGGCTGATTTGCTGGATATCTGGGTTCGATTTTCTGATGAATTTGGGGTGTAAAATATATCGACACCCGTATTTATAGTTCTATGTTCTAGGTTAAAAAAGTTCAATGTTCTATGTTTTGGAAAATAGAGCATATTTCCCCTGAACGGGCTGATGGGGCTTTAGATGAACTATCCTGCGGCAAGCTTAAGGAGAATTAAACCCTACAGATTTCGCATCGCCCTTCAAGTGATTAGAATAATCCGTGTAATCTGCAAAATCTGTGGATTAAAATAGGGAAGCATTAAATAGAATGATGGACATAATAGTCTTTTTATCAACAGCCACACTCAGTCTTCTTACCGCCTGGATTCTTTCCAAACGTGGCAGGCATAAGACTTTAACGTCTTTAATACCTGCCCTGGTCTTACTATCTCTTATGGAGATCTCCTATCTGGTTGTCTTAAGGAGTAAAGAGATATGGGCATTATCGTTAGCTTCATTTTTTGAGGCGGCCTGCGTGAGTGCAATCATCTGGTTTCTGGTCAGTATAGAAGGGAGCTTAATAGAAAGGCAGATCCTTACAAAGGGCATTAAATTGGGTTTGCTGCTTATTTGTACAAGCTATGCCACACTATTATTTATAAACCCGTGGCTGTTTGCAACCTATAATTTAGAGATGCTCCCCGTTCTTGGAATACTTGGTAAAGCTCAGACAATATTTATCTTATCCGTGGCTATCTTTTTCATCTGGATGTTGGAAAATATCCTGCGTTCTTCTACCGAGGACCAGAGAAGTGATCTCAAATATCTGATCCTGGGTGGGTTTGTTGTAGGCGTCTCTTTTATCTTGGATGCCATTTATCGTCTTGCATATTCAACTGTGTCTGGAGAAATACTACTTTTGTGTTCTGTAATGTCATTTGCAGGAATCTGGTTTATCATGGTTGCTTCGATAAGGGCAAGGCTATTGGAATCAGATATAGTTGTTTCGCGTTATGTGGTATATCATTCCATTACATTTCTGGCAGTAGGTGCCTATCTAGTAGGGGTTGGCCTGGTTGTATATATAGTGAGGTATCTTGGTATTGCACCATCATTTCTGACCATAGGCCTGGTTGTATTTTTCGCACTTTTACTACTTGCCCTTGTCCTAATCTCTCCGGATGCGAGGCGCAGGCTAAGGTTCTTTATCAATACCCGCTTTTTTACCAGCAAGTATGATTACCGAAGAGAATGGAGGATGCTGAGCCGCTATCTCACAGGGGCTATTGATGAAAGAGAGATTATTGATGTCACAGCGCATATTATCCTGGATAGTATGTACATCAGCGAACTGGCCATTTGGCTTTTAGATGGCAGTATTTACAAATGTGTCTTAAGCTATCCGCCCCATGTAGATGGGAAGATTATTGATAGAAGTCATCTTATTATTGATTATCTTGCGAGCAATCCTTATTTCTCAAGAAAGGTGCCGTGTCTGATCAATGATTCGCTATGGAACAGGATCATCTCAGAACAGAGTGATCTTTTGGACGCCACAAATATTGAACTTGCCGCGCCTATGAAGGCAGAAGGCAAGATTATTGGACTGATAAGTATAGGCAAGGAACTCAAAGGGGTGCCCTATGGCCAGGATGACTTTGATCTGCTTGGGGCAGTGGCGGCCCAGTCGGGTTCAGCGCTCATGAGGGCCAGATTTGCCCGGGAGCTTGCGGCCAATAAGGAGACCGCAGCCTTTGCCAGGATGTCTGCGTTTTTTCTTCACGATCTGAAAAATGCTGCTGGCAACCTGTCATTAATTGTTCAGAATGCTCCCCGTTTTATAGATGAACCAGAGTTCAGGCAGGATATGATATCTTCCGTAAAAGAGTCCCTTGGCCGTATAGATAAGGTTATGAATAGTTTCCAGATAATGTCCGAGAAGGAAGATGTGGCCCGGCAGCAAAAGATAAATGCAAATGCCTTTATTACTGCATTATTATCAAGACTGGCGCCCAGATTGACAAACATGCATGTGATTAAGAGGATAGATAAAAATATTGATATGATTACAGATCCAGCGATGCTGGGAAAAATAGTCGAAAACATTATAATAAATGCAGTCGAGGCTGCCCCAGGTGGTGGTCAGATCGTTATAGAAGCAATCCGTGATGCAACAGGTGTGATAATCTCCATAGAGGACAATGGCCCGGGACTGGAAGAGGAGTTTACCAGTCATAGGCTCTTTAAACCATTTCAGACTACCAAACAAAATGGAATGGGCATAGGGCTCTGGCAGGTCAAACAAATCGCTGATCTTCTGGGGGCAAGGATTGATGTGGAAAACCACCCCGGCTCTGCTGGTGTGAAGTTTATTATTGGGCTGCCTGGTTGAGTTGATAGTAAATAGTGAATAGTGAATAGTAAAGAGTAAATAGTGAAGAGTAAGTAGTGAACAGTGAATAGATTTATTCCTAGATAATGTCCGAAGTGTATTTATATGAAAATAGGCACAAAGTTTCGTAGGGGCCGATGTCCTCATC
>CAZVAH010000071.1:0-7572 GCA_964625035.1 uncultured Bacteriovoracaceae bacterium
GCTCTTTGGCATACTTAATACAATAATCTTTTATTGCTCTACCAACCCCTATTGCTGCAGCAGCAAGCCCAATTCGGCTGCATGCTACAAGTCTTGTGTAGTCATGGCCATTCTCCCCTCCAAGACGATTATCCAAAGGAACCTCACATTCTTTTAATTTGACTGTATAAAGGCCTAGGGCATTTAAACCCATATGCTTTTCTCGCTCATCAATACTTATGCCTTTCATTGACTTATCAACAATAAATGCATCTATACCTGAAGAGCCATCATCTTGGGATGTTGATGCTACCACAAGAAAATGATCAGCCTTGTCTGCCATAGGCACAACACACTTTTCCCCATTCAATACATAATGATCCTGAGATCTCTTTGCTCCTGTCTTGATGTCTGATACATCAAATGCCACAGAATGTTCTATTATGGCCAGTGTCCCAACCTTGTATTTATCTCCACAAAAATCAGGAAGATACTTCTCCTTCTGTGCCTTAGTCCCCATTTCCATTATAGGTAACACAAACAAATTCGGAGCCATAATGGCCAGAGCCAGGGAGAGATCACCATAGGCCAGCTCCTCCGCCATAATTACATTGTTCAGAACTGACCTGCCAAACTCATACCCCCCATACTTTTCCGGTATGATGTTCGCAGTGAGACCTAGTTCCCATGATTTTTCAAGAAACTCATCTGGAATGCTTGCATCTTCAGCACAATCTCTCGCAATGGGACTCATCTCATCTGCTGCAAACCTTTGCATAGAATCCTTAATCTGCCTTTGATCTTCATCTAAACTAAATGTTGACATACAAAACCTCCTTATACTCAAACTTAAATTCCGAGCATTCTTACGCCGTCTCCTCAGCAACTTATGTGCCATGTACTAAAAAGACTGGATTTATAAGCCTATATCCGAATATGGACTCTGATAGTGCAGTTTAAATATAAAGAAATGTCTATATTTCGTCAAGCATGACAACCTGATCATGCCTTTAGTGTTCAATAACTTAAGATTGATTAGCTCTTCCTGAACTTTTTCTTAAGGAAATAGGGTCAGAGTCGATTTTCCGATGATCAGCTTCATAATTTAAAATCGACTCTGACCCTATTTCTATATTTCTACAGATATTTGCCCGACCACGGATTCCCAATGACAATCCTTTTGTGGAATCTCTCTTTGGAACAGTAAAGACGGCTCCTCAATATCCCGGCCACTTTAGGGATTGTACTGAAGCGTGTAAGTATTTTGGTCTATATTTTCAATGGTATAATACTGAGCACCTACATTCCGGCATTGACTATGTAACTCCAGAGCAATGCCACCAGGGATTGCATGAGCAAATCGTTGATGAAAGAAAAGCAAAACTAAAAAAACAGCGAACGCTGAGAAAGGAGGTCAATTGCCGTGGACAAATTATCTTGACACAAAATGAAAAACGGTATTTTTAAAAAAACAATGTGATCACACCCTGTAGTGTAATGATTTCTTGATTTGAGACATTGTCTCAGAAACGCATCGGGACATAAAATTTTATATCAAAGAAAGGAGGACAAAATGAGGATCGTTTCATTGGGAGGAGCAGGGGCAATGGGTAGGCTGGCAGTAAGGGATCTGGCATCCAAAGATGAGGTAAAGGAACTCACAATTGCTGATTACAACCTGAGTGAGGCTGAAGCCCTGGCCAGAGAACTGGGGGACAAGTGCACAGCCAGAAAAGTGGATGCCAATAATCACTCTGAATTAGTGGATGTGGTACGCGGTTACGATGTAGCATTGGGAACCATCGGCCCATTCTACAAGTATGAGACAAAGATGGCTAGAGCCTGCATCGAGGCAGGAGTGAACTATGTTAGCATATGCGATGATTACGACGCTGCAGCAGCGATCCTGGAACTGGACAAAGAGGCCAAGAAAGCAGGAATAACCATGATCACAGGTGTGGGATGGACGCCAGGTGTGACCAATGTGCTTGCTCTTAAGGCCGCAAATCAACTGGATGAGGTTGAGGAGATAGCTGTTGCCTGGGGATGCCATGCCTCAGATACCGTGGGTAAAGCCGTCACATTGCATACCATGCACATCTTTACTGGCACAATCCCCTCTTACCAGGGCGGAAGGACTGTATGGACCCCAGCAGGCTCTGGGTGCGAAAAGTTGCGCTTTCCTGAACCAGTAGGCAAGGTCTATGTTTATCATGTAGGCCACCCTGAACCAGTGACCATACCCCGTTATATTAACGCCAAGACAGTGACCCTAAAAGGTGGCCTGGTCGAGGATTACTTGAGCAAGCTTACCATGCTGATGGCTCGTCTCCATCTCACAGATACCCCCAAAAAGAGGGATATTCAGGGGGCGATCATCAATCCTATGCTACCTTATTTGGAAATGATAGGTAAGCCAGTGGAGACCTGCTCTGCTTGCAGGGTGGATATCACTGGTAAGAAGAAAGACAAATGGGTGCACACCATCTATGGCGCAGCCGCACATATGGATCTCCTTACAGGATTACCAGCCTCGGTGGCAGTGCAGATGATAGGAGAGGGATTGGTCAAGGAAAAGGGAGTTATGGCTCCTGAGGCCTGCCTGGATCCATCTGAGTTTCTGAAAAGGCTTAAAGCCGGGGGGATAAGGCTTTATGAAGGAGATAATATGACCACCCCTCTGAAGATATAGAGTAGGCTTTACTAGAATAAGCCCTTCCCTCCCATTAACAAACATTGGGAGGGGTAACCTTTATTCCTATAGCGTAGATGTAGAACATCCATTTGTAAATAAGAAGAAAAAAGGAGTCACTCATTAAAAGTTCTGTCAATAAAAAATACTTATCCATTGCAACCAACCGCTACTAGGGCAGGTGAACGGGGATGTTACTTTATATTCATACTCATGTTTAAAAGTCCATATCTTGCCAAAATCAGCGTCTGGTAAATTAATGGGCCTACTGCATATATGATTCGGATATCTCAACATTGCAGGTTTGATTTTTTTGACGGTTAGCTGACGATAGTTGATAATTCCTTTGTTTAATCTGATTTACAAATGATGCAGAATGACATTAACAAGATAAGAGTTTTTATCTGTTCTGGCCTTTACTTTATCCTTGCAGGCCCAGGAAACAGCTATGCTGTATGTGATAGACGTAGGACGTAGACACCTTAAAGGTGGTTTACAAAGGCCACAGGAAAGCATAAGGCGTTAAAGGTAATAGGGAGAGAGGAGATTGAAGTGTTGGATGAGGGGAAAGACCCCTCTTACATCTTAATTCGTTTAAGAAACTCATCTGCATACTCGCTGAGCCCCTTCAATGATATTGGGGATATCTGCCTGGTCTCAATATCGAAAGTATCGCCTATATCAGCCGGTGTTTTTTGTTCAATAGCACTCTTTGCAAGCAGGGCAGCACCAAAGGCAGTGGCCTCATTCAGGTTGGTCAATGCCACCCTTGAGGATGGATACATTGAGGCCAGCAGTTTTGTATATACATCATTTTTACTGAAGCCGCCTTCGATATAGATTGATGGCCCGCTCTCAATCCCAACCCTCTCCAGGGCGACCCCTGTATGAATGGCAAGAGAAAGATTCAACACTGTATATGCAACATCAAAGTCCTCAAAAAATTCAGGGGGGTTTCCTCCAGCAACATCTCCGAAGGAATATACCTTGTCGCCTTCTATTATTCGGGCCTCAGAGTCGGGAAACATCCCAAAAGGTACAATCGCCGGGAGGATAAATGCCCTTTTCTCGCTGAGTATCTTCTCTACAAGGTCTTGATTAAACACGGGGAATGGTCTGTCGCCGTGGATGCCCCTAAAAATCCCTGTATAGGCATCGAATTCAAGCCCGGCAAGAAATATAGCTGTCTTTACAGGATTTGAGAAGGCGCTCAGATTGTAAAAGATGACCTTCCCTAATTCATCCTCGGTGAGAAAGACCCTGTTCATGGGGTGCATTACCACACACACAGAACCAGTCGAGATCAGGACAAAGGGTTGTTCGGCTACCTTTATCATATACGGGAGCAGGGATGCGTTTGAGTCATGTATGCCCATGGTCACAAGAGTATTAGGGGGCATTCCGGTTTCTTCAGAGATCTTTTGTGTGATGGTACCCAGGATATCCCAGGGATTGGAGATATGTTCCGGTAATTTGTCTTTAAGGCCGAGCCTGCCGACTAAAGGAGACCAATCATGGCTGGCAAAATCCCATAGGTATGTATGACTCCCTATATACGTGTATTCAATACCCTTCTTTCCTGTGAGCAGAAAACCAAAATACTGGGGTAGATTCAGGATTGATACTGTCTTTGAAAATTCTTCTGGGAACCTCTCCATGTAGAAATATATGCCCTTTGCAAGGCAACCCAGGCAAGGCATGTCAGGGGTGGCGGTTGATCTCTGCAGGGCTATGGCATCGCCGAATTTCCCGTGGAAACTATCGTGGAAGTCCTCACCAGGATCGGTTTCATAGGAAAGAACAGGCATTGATAGCTCTCCTTCTTTATTAAGACATACACATGTGGCACCATGAGCAGCGATGGATATTGCCTTGATATCATATATTCCGGACATGATCTTTAGATTTTTTTTGAACCACTCCCATGCCTCTTCCACCATTTCGTAGATTAACTCATCCTTTTGATACTCCTCAAATTTCTCATGGGTCGACTCCAACAGATTCATGCCGAGATCAAATATCAAAAGTTTCTTATTTGTCTTGCCAATATCGAATACAGCTATGGCCTGTTTTTTTCTGTCACCTGCAATGTTATCTCTCTTCATCCGCCCCCCCTTCTTGCCAGGTCCTCTAATGTATCTTCCCTTTGGGTTTTTTATAGAGTCGAATCAGGTTATCTCCGTATCTCTTTTATCATGTCTACAATTGAGTCTGGTAAGGCGGTCACCTCTTTCCCGGTACTGAGTGCATAATAATAGATCGAACACAATTTTTCCAGGAGTTCGGCATTGAGAAGTGCCCTTTCGAGAGTTGCGCCAAGGGATAGTGCCCCGTGATTTTGCATGATATAGCAGTTGCAATGATTGTTTAGTTTGCTCACGACATTTTCTACAAGTTCAGGGCTCCCTGAAAGGTCATATGGAATGGTATCTATTACGTGGCCTATGTTAAAGGCTACCTCATCAAATAAGGCAGGTACACGTTGGTCTATTATTGAAAAGATACTGGCAAAAACCTGGTGGGTATGTATCACGGCATTTACATCCAGCCTGTTTTTATACACAGCGACATGTATTCCCGTCTCAACCGAGGGTGCATATTTTCCGTCGATTTGTTTCTGGTCGAAATCCACTATGCAAATGTCATCAATCGAGATGTCCTTGTAGGGTATGGCTGAGGGTGTTATTGCAATGGCATTCTCTTCTTCAATCCTTACTGATACATTGCCGCCCGTACCCAGTAAGGTCCCGAAGTATCCATGTTCGGAGAGCCATCTGCTGCAGTTCAACACCTGTTCCTTATAGTCTTCATATTTTCCCATGATATGCCTCTCCTTTAAAATGATATATCTAATCTTCCCAAGACGTTAATAAAATAAATATATTCAATCCCGGCACCTTGAGTAAAGTCAATCAACATGGACCTGTCTTTGAGCTGCTTTTTAGTAAAGGGTCTGTTTTCATATCTTTGTGCAAATGCCCAAAGTGCCTTCATAAGATGAGCGAGTTCATAATGCTTTCCCTGTACTTCAACAGTCTGTACGGACTACCCCTATCTTTCAACCTGCTCAGGCTTATCTTCAAATAATAGCTTTTGTTTAGAAAAAGTCAAGTGGGCTAAGTCCATATATAGTATGTCTGGCATTCAGCCAAAAGTCCATATAACTTGCCAAGATCAACGTCTGGTAAATCAATGGATCTGTTGCATATATGATTTGGTTATCTAAAAAATTCAGGCTGTGAAATTGTTTCGTAAAATGGCGGAACGAAGCTTGAAGTTTTGGACTTTGGTCATTTGCACACTCTCAGAGGCCGGGGCGTATGACGAAGGAATTTGACTCAAGAGGAACTACTTTGCGGTTCGTATGGAACCAGATTATTCCAAAAACCCGATGGCATCAATCATCTTCTAGGCTCCACCCTTCCAATCCGGGATACGTAAACGTTGGCTAGGAAACTGAGTATTACTATATAGTGTGGCCGAGTTGGCAATGGCTTCTGGTTTGACTAGGGACCATTTGTAGTGGATATTAGAGGTTTGATCCCATCCTCACTAAAGAAAGGAGCAATCATCCTCCTTACCCCTTTTTTTGATCAATAGCCTTATATATCCATATATCGTTAGCAATGCCGCTAAGAAAAAGAGAATCCCATAGAGGTTGCTAGCCAGATACGTAAGCCAGGTAGTCCTTTTTCTGAGATGGCTATGCCATCTTCTTTCAAGTTCATCAAAAGAAATTGAAAGGGCTTTCAGGATTGCCTCGTCCACTTCATAGCCATCTTTCAGAGCTTTTAGTATATTTAGGATTCCATTTCTGCCAAAATTACCGCTAATATACTCCACTAAGCTTTTGCTCTCCTCATAAGCTAGGAAAAGAGACTTTTTGTCTTCAGGGAAATTCGCTGTTAACTCATTGATACTTATATAATTACCTGACAGGGTGGCCCAACTTAGAACTGATTGTTTTTTATCCATTATTATCTCTGCTATACCATCGCTTACCCACTGAGCAACCCCCTCATCAAGCCATTTTGGTAGATTAGCCCCTTTGATGTAATGATGAAGCAGAAGATGGCACAATTCATGTTTCAGGATTATTCTAAGGGTAAAGGGATGTGTGTTCATTTTTGAGTAGTCAATCACTACCAGTCTTTTTTGAGGAATAGCAAATGCAACAACGAGGTTACTACCAGCCATCCTTTGAAATGTTTTCCTATTTTTAACAAGCAGAACTGTTGGTCTGAAATTCAGTCTCCATTGAAGGGTCTCTTCTAGTTCCACCTTTACTCCTGTATACATATCTATGACTTCTTTTGCAGCAAATCTTAGTGGTTCCTCGAAGAGGATAATAACTTCGTTTGTCTGAATAACATCTAACTGCTGGGCATAGAGGGGTTTAAAAAGGATAATGAAAAGGAGAAATAAGGATAAGAAGACTTTACCGAAATCCCACCTCGTCTTCCTCAATCCAAGCAACTCAATGTTTCTCAACTTATTCCCCCATACAGACCATCAACCGTGGACATGCAAAATTTATACTACGATTCTCTGCTCTAAATTTCAATTAGTTAACTCAACCACATGGAGAACCCGTTCAAGATACTGTAAAAAATCACCATATTATGTAGAATTATGTGAAATAATATTCCACTTTAGGCGTATCTGGAACAGAATTACATAAGGACATTATTCACTATCACTATATATAGTAGTTGATTGCCTGAGCTCAAACATCCATATAACTTGCCAAGATGAGCGTTTGGTAAATCAATGGGCCTACTGCATATATGATTTGGATATCTCAACATTGCAGGTTTTGATTTTTTTGACGGTTAGCTGACGATATTTGATAATTCCTTTGTTTAATCTGATTTACAAATGATGCAGAATGACATTAACAA
>CAZVAH010000072.1:0-7397 GCA_964625035.1 uncultured Bacteriovoracaceae bacterium
CTACTATATAAATATAGCGGGAGGTTATTGAGTGGCAAGGGATACAAGAAAGGAATTGGTGAAGGGCCCTGATGAATTCATGTCTACTATAGGCAGGCTCATTGGTTGGATAAAGGCAAATAAAAAGGTATTTATACTGAGTTGTATAATTGCAGCGATAATTATTACAGGTTCTCTAGGCTTTCTCTACTGGAGGACAAATAGAGAACATATTGCTATGGCAGAATATTTTAATACAACAGGGGATGTTGGATCGATTGAAAGTCTCATGCAAAACTATGCTGATACTCGTGCAGGAAGACTTGCAATATTAAGGCTTGCAAATAAGGCATATTCTGGTGGTGATCCTGACGGTGCTATCAAGTATGCAAAAGAGTTTATAGATGCATGGGGCAAAAAGGATATCTTTTATTGGGAGTCGCTTTTGATCTTGGCTCAGGCATATATGGACAAAGGTGATCTAGCTGGTTGCCTTCCTTTCCTTGATAAGTGTATATCGTCTGCACCTGAGTCAATGAAGGACGAGGCCTTGTTTTATAAAGGAGTGGCGTTGAAAGGACTAAATAAGCCCTTAGAGGCGATGAAAGTCTTAAAAAAGGTCTCTGGCAGATATGCCCACTTGGCAAATGTCTATATCGGTGATATTGCATTAAGTGGTGAGGAGAAGTAAAGAATGCGAGATAATAAAAGCCCAAGGAATGATAGCTTTTTAAAGGGGGCTGCACTTTGGATAGTGATAGCGCTTATCATGGTAATGCTATTCCACCTCTTTAATCAGCCTACATCTGAAATAAGGAAATTTGCATTCAGCGAGTTTGTTGAAATTTTAGATAATGATGGGGTAAAGGAGGTGACTATTCAGGGTCATAAGATAAAGGGTATTATGCAGGATGGTACCCCATTCGAGACATATGCCCCTGATGATCCCGGGCTTATAGAAAGGCTTATGTCAAAGGATGTGCTTATCTCCGCCAAACCGTCAGAGGAGTCCCCATGGTATATGTCTGTGCTTATATCCTGGATACCAATGTTACTCTTAGTAGGGATCTGGATATTTTTTATGCGACAAATGCAGGCAGGCGGAACCAAAGCCATGAGTTTCGGCAGGAGTAAGGCCAAGCTTATGACACGGGATAAGGAAAAGATGACATTTAATGATGTGGCTGGGGTGGAAGAGGCAAAGGAGGAATTGAGAGAGATAATAGATTTTCTAAAAGACCCCAGGAGATTCACCACACTTGGAGGGAAGATACCCAAAGGGGTATTAATTGTTGGTCCCCCTGGCACAGGAAAGACCTTACTGGCAAAGGCAGTGGCAGGGGAGGCAGATGCCCCCTTTTTCAGTATGTCTGGCTCTGATTTTGTGGAGATGTTTGTAGGCGTAGGCGCTTCTAGGGTGAGAGATCTTTTTGCCCAGGGCAAACAGCATGCGCCATGTATTGTATTTATAGATGAGTTAGACGCAGTTTGTCGTCATAGAGGGGCAGGTCTTGGGGGTGGTCATGATGAAAGAGAACAGACTCTAAACCAGCTCCTTGTGGAGATGGATGGGTTTGAATCAAGCGGAGGAGTCATACTGATGGCTGCCACAAACAGGCCGGATGTCCTTGATCCAGCACTTCTCAGGCCCGGAAGATTTGATCGTCAGATTGTAGTTTCTAATCCCGATGTGAGGGGCAGAGAAGAAATATTAAAGGTACATACAAGGGAGGTCCCTTTGTCTGATAATGTAGACTTGAAAATTCTGGCAAAGGCAACACCAGGGTTTTCTGGTGCTGATCTTGCAAATCTGGTTAATGAGTCTGCCCTGCTGGCTGCAAAAGGCAATAAGACAAAGGTGAGCATGGAAGATCTGGAGAGCGCAAAGGACAAGGTATTGATGGGTGTGGAGAGAAGGTCTATGGTCATCTCTGATGAGGAGAAGATGCACACTGCATACCATGAAGCAGGGCATGCCTTGGTGGCAAAGAAGCTTGTTCATGCTGATCCTGTGTATAAGGTGAGTATAATTCCTAGAGGGAGGGCCCTGGGGATTACACAGCAGTTGCCTGTAGATGACAGGCATACCTACACAAAAGATTATCTCTTGGACACGATAGCAGTGCTTATGGGCGGGAGAATATCAGAGGAGCGGGTTGTAGGCCATCTAACTACCGGGGCAGGCAATGATATTGAGAGGGCCACTGATATGGCCAGACATATGGTCTGTGAATGGGGCATGAGTGACCTGGGTCCCATTAGCTTTGGTAAGGTAGAGGAAGAGATATTTTTAGGTAGAGAAATAGCAAAGCGTGTGGACTATAGCGAGGAGACAGCCATAAAGATTGATGAGGGTGTCAAAAAGATCGTGCTGGCTTGTTATGAGAAGGCAAAGAAGATCATAGAAGATAATATTGATGTATTACACAAGATTGCAAATGTATTGCTGGAGAAAGAAGTCATAGATGGAGCCGAGATCGACAGGATCATCCAGGAAGAGACCGCCTAAAGCCCGCCTCTTAAGCCATTATGATAAAAATATATTGATAGGTTGCGGCGTTGATCCTGCCTCTATCCCTATCCTTATGTCAAAGATGGGGCACAGGATCCTCTTATTAAGGGACATAAAACTCTATGCTGCAAACATCTTGAAACAGGAGATGCTGTCTATAGGAGGTGATGTGGCTGTGAACAGTGGTGTGATATCAGGTAAGGTCAAAAGAAGCGATTGTGTTGTTATGGGGGATTTACGGCATTTCAGGAGATTAATAGACAAGCTAAGGTTACAACCTGGACTTACTACGATCGCCTCTGTAATAGAAAGTCAGATCTTTTCTAGAAGGGATGGCTTTGTATTGGATATATGCGGAAGACACTACAGGTGGGATGATCTACCCGTAGTCATGGGGGTACTCAATGTAGGTGACGATTCGTTTTCCGATGGAGGGTTGTGGGCAGATCCAGATAAAGCATATGCACATGCAATGGATATGATAGCTGATGGCGCTCAGATCATAGATATAGGATCTGAGTCCACCAGGCCAGGTGCTGTTCCCATAGATAAAGATGAGGAGATCTCGAGGGTAGCACCTGTCATTGAAAGGATTGCATCTTCAGTGGATATACCTGTCAGTATAGATACACAAAAGTCTGAAGTGGCAAAGGTCGCCATAGATGCTGGGGCATGTATTGTAAATGATGTAAGTGCGCTTAGGTATGATCCTGACATGCTCCATGTAGTAAAAGGCAGAGATGCCGGTGTTATACTTATGCATATGAGAGGTGCACCTCAGACCATGCAGGATGATACATTCTATAATGATATCGTTACAGAAATCATGGATTTTTTGGATGACAGGATACAGACCTGCATTGAGGCAGATATAAAAAAGGACAGGATTATTGTGGATCCAGGCATAGGTTTTGGCAAGGACTTGGAAGGCAACCTTACTATTATCAGACATATATCAGAATTTAAATCATTGGGTGTCCCCATCTTATTGGGACACTCGAGAAAATCCTTTATCGGTAATATTTTAGGAACCCCTGTAGGTGACAGGGAGGAAGGTACTGATGCGGTTACGGCATGGGCCACCTTTGAGGGAGTAGATATAGTAAGGGTACATGATATAAGGCATGCCATAAGGATAAGATCAATGATAGGGTCTATATTAGATAACACATGATAATAGGTGTGGGCATTGATATTATAGATATTTCAAGGGTCCGGTCTGTTCTTGATAGGCACCATGTACGTTTCATGAAAAAGGTTTTTACACTCGCGGAGATTGAATACTGTTCAAAACAGTCAGATCCGTCTCCTTGCCTGGCTGCAAGATTCGCGGCAAAAGAGGCGGCATTGAAGGCGCTAGGGGGTGGCCTTTCTAAGGGTATCAGGTTTAAGGATGTAGAGGTGGACAGATCTTTTCTCCCTCCCAGTATAAGGCTTTATGGTAATGCAAAGGAGATAGCCTCGTTTAAAGGGGTATCTGATATACATCTCAGTCTTTCTCATGAGAGGGATCATGCAATAGCTATTGTAGTCATGGAGGGAAGATAAGGGTTATGGATTCAAATCCTCATCTTAAAGAGGTGTTTGTATGAAAATAGTAAATAGTGAACAATGAACAGTGAATAGGCTTGTTCCTAGATAATGTTCGGAGTACATTTATATGAAAATAGTTTTCAGGGAGCAGGGGATTGAAATGCATATTTTAGCGCCTGTCGGAGAAAGTCCCCTTGAGGGAGGTGGGGGGGGTGTTGCTCTCCCAATAACATCCCCCTGGCCCCCTTCAAAGGGGGATTTCATTCTGGCCCCCTTCAAAGGGGGAATTAAGGGGGTGTTACCCCTTCAAAGGGGGAATATGTCCGTGCAGATTAAGGGATAGTGGCTCTTGAGATATTTCTTCCATCGTGATTTGCTAATACATCCTTTGGCGAGCTCTAAGATGTATCAAAGAGCGATGTAGGCAAGTGAGAGAGGAACCCACCCCTAGGATATTTTCATCCTTGGTTGAGCCCGCCTTGCAGGCATGAAGGTTTTATATGGAAAGATTCAAGATCGTCTCAAGCTTCAAGCCAAGGGGTGATCAGCCCCAGGCCATAGAAAGGTTGTGCGGGGGGATTGAAAAGGGGGTCAGAGACCAGGTTTTGTTGGGGGTCACAGGCTCTGGTAAGACCTTTACCATGGCCTGCGTTATAGAGAAGATGAACAGGCCCACCTTAGTGATTGCACCAAATAAGATCTTGGCTGCACAGCTCTATGGCGAATTTAGAGAGCTTTTTCCTGATAATGCAGTGGAGTATTTTGTAAGCTATTATGATTATTATCAGCCAGAGGCATACATCCCTTCCAGAGATCTCTATATTGAGAAAGACTCTTCTATAAATGATGACATAGATAAACTCAGGCATAAGGCAACAAGGGCCTTATTTGAGCGGGAAGACTGTATTATAGTGGCCTCTGTATCCTGCATATATGGCCTTGGTTCTCCAGAGGCATACGAGGGCATGCTCCTCTATCTGGAGAAGGGCAGATCAACAAGCAGGGACGAGATACTGAAGAAATTGGTTGAGATCCAATATATAAGGAATGATTATGATTTTCACAGGGGAACATTTAGGGTCAGAGGAGATACAATAGATATATTCCCTGTGCATGAAGAGAGCAGGGCCATAAGGGTTGAGCTCTTTGGAGACGAGATAGATGCCATATGGGAGATAGATGTGCTTACTCACAAAAAGATGGCTCCACTTACACATTTTCCCATATATCCAGCATCCCATTATGTCACGCCAAGGTCAAATCTCCTAAGGGCAATTGATGCGATAAAGGATGAATTAAAGGAAAGGGTGGAATACTTCAGGAGGGAAGGTAGACTGATAGAGGCCCAGCGTGTAGAGGAAAGGACAAATTATGACATAGAGATGCTTTTGGAGACCGGGCAGTGCAAGGGCATAGAAAACTACTCAAGGCACCTCACAGGACGCAGGCCAGGGGATGCGCCACCCACATTGATGGACTACCTCCCAAGGCACACAATGGTGTTTTTAGACGAATCACATGTGGGCGTGCCACAGTTGATAGGTATGTATCGCGGAGACCATTCGAGAAAGTCAACACTTGTGGAATATGGGTTCAGGCTGCCTTCCGCTCTTGATAAGAGGCCATTGAGGTTTGATGAGTTCAACTCCCTTGTGAATACGATAGTCTATGTCTCTGCAACGCCGGGTGAGTATGAGATCAAAAGAGCAAAAGGAAGTGTGGCAGAACAGCTCGTGAGGCCAACAGGGCTTATAGACCCTGAAGTAGAGGTAAAGCCTGCCTCAACCCAGGTGGATGATCTGTATTCAGAGGTCTTAAAGAGGGTGGAGGCAGGGGAGCGGATCTTGGTTACTACCCTTACAAAACGTATGGCAGAAGACCTTACAGAATATTACCAGGACTTGGGCCTGAAGGTAAGGTATATGCATTCTGATATTGACACATTGGAGCGTATAGAGATCGTCAAGGCATTGAGGGAGGGCAAATTTGATGTCCTGATAGGGATAAACCTGTTGAGGGAAGGCCTAGACATACCAGAGGTATCCCTCGTGGCCATCTTGGATGCAGATAAAGAAGGTTTTCTGCGCTCAAATCGCTCTCTCATTCAAACATCTGGCAGGGCAGCAAGGAATATAAACGGGAAGGTAATCATGTACGCAGATAGTATAACATCTTCTATGAATTATGCCATAAGAGAGACAGTTAGGCGAAGGGAGAAACAAAAGGAATATAATAAGGCCCATAATATAACACCTAAGAGCATAAAGAAGAACATCATAGATATACTGGCATCTATCTATGAGAGGGACTATGCTGATATATCTGCTGAGGTAAAGACATCAATGGGGCCTGCATCAATAAGGGATTTGAAGGAGGTCATTGCAAAATTTGAGAAGGACATGTATGAGGCGGCGGATGACCTCAGGTTTGAGGATGCAGCTAGGTTCAGGGATGAGATGAATCGGCTTAAGAGGATACACATGGCTGTGGAGTCGTAAAAATGATGGAAAACCCTCTGCCAGAAAAATACAGTATACATAAAGAGAAAGACACTACCGTCATATATGTCTCTACCAGAAAAGATTTACTGAATAAGATCCCCCTTGATGGGACGATAGGTAGTCCATCTAAACTAAAGGGCAGGGGCAAGATTTATATCCTGGATAGCAGCATGGTGGTAAGGCCCCTTGTACACGGCGGGATGCTAAAGGCCTTCACACAAGACAGGTTTTTGACCGTGAAAAGGAGCATTAGAGAACTAAAGGTGAGTTCATATCTGATCTCTAAGGGTATACCCACTCCAGAGGTATTGGCCGTAAGGTTTATAAGAAAAGGCATCTTCTATAATATCTGTGTAATATCCGTTCTTGTTCCTGATTCGATAGATCTGATGACATATCTTGAGACAACCCGTCTTGATAGCAGAGGTGTGATAAAAAAGACAGGGAAGCTCGTAAGGGATATCCATGGATGTGGTGTATTTCACTCAGACCTCCATATAAAAAACATACTCTTAGATAAGAACTTAAACCCCTGGATCTTGGATCTGGATAAGGCAAGGCGACTTACCTATATGCCCCCTGTAGTAAAATGGCTCAATATAAAAAGATTTTTCCGCTCGTGTAAAAAATGGGAGGAAAAGGACAGGATTGCCCTGCCTTCTAATTGGGAGGTATGTTTTAGGCAGGGGTATATAGCTGGAGATTAAAGACAAAAGTTCAAAGTTGATGCAATCGCAAGAAGTAACTGAGCATGCCATTGCGAGGAGCGTAGCGACGAAGCAATCTAATGATTTCAGGTGGTTATGCAATACGAGATTCTTCACTTCGCTTAAGCCCCCCACACTTCGTGTGGGTCCCCGGTTTGTCTTCGC
>CAZVAH010000073.1:0-7316 GCA_964625035.1 uncultured Bacteriovoracaceae bacterium
GCTCGAGGAGTAACAGGGTTAGCCCTTGACATTGGACAAAATGAAAACTGGCCTAACCATTCATTCCAACCGACCGCTTTACAGCGATGACTGTGACTGAATTCAAATGTTGGATGTAAAATATATTATTGATTTACAAAATAAATGTGTTACAATGTCTTACCATGAATACATTAACCATTAGATTACCTGATGAACTAAGAGCAGATCTTCAAAAGCTCAGCCAGGAACTGAGCAAGCCTGTCAGCGATATTGTGAGAGAATCTATTCGGCGCTATGTTGCTGTTGAGAAATTCCGGGCTCTACGAAAAAAGGTTTTACCTTTTGCCGAAGCCCAAGGTTTTTTAACAGATGAGGATGTCTTCAAAGCAATTTCATGAAGATTGTTCTAGATGCTAATGTAGTTGTTGCTGCTTTTGCTTCTCGCGGGCTTTGCGAATCAATAATGGAGCTTTGTCTCAGCGAGCATAAGATTATGCTCTGCCATGATTTATTAGACGAAATTCTAAGAAATCTTCGTAAGAAAATTAAACTTCCTTCCAGGACTGCTGATGACATTAGCAAACTCCTTCAAGAACACGCACAAATGTTCAACCCCGTCCCTCTCGCAGCCGATGCTTGCCGCGATCCAGACGATATTAAAATACTCGGTTTAGCAATTGCAGCCAATGCTGATTACATTGTCACTGGAGATAAAGACTTGCTTGTTCTAAAATATATCCAAAATATTCCACTCTTGAATCCAAGGCCATTTTCAAACCTGCTTCGTAATAAGAAAAAATGATATCATCCATAAGGGAAAAGGGTCACCCCTAGTCTTTTTTTCTGTTACAAAAAATGATACTATAAATGCCTTTCTACCTGAAAGGTGTTGGGGGTATTTTGAAAGGGAAATGATGAGCAAATTATTTGAAAGTAATGAGATCAACGGTATAGAGTTGTCGAATCGTTTCGTTCGATCGGCGACATGGGAGGGAATGGCTACCGATGACGGAGCTGTCACCCCGAAACTGATTGAAACAATGGTCAATCTGGCCAAAGGCGGCGTGGGGTTGATTATCAGCAGTCATACCTATGTCCGGCCCGAGGGCCAGGCGGGTCCATGGCAGCTTGGCATCTACAAAGATGAACTCATTCATGGTCTTCAGGAAATGACTGCCGCGGTTCATGACTGTGGCGGCAAGATCGTAATGCAACTATCCCATGCCGGAAACTTTGCGCCTGAACAATTGATCAGACAAGCACCGCTGGTTGTATCAAATTTTGAGGGATTGGCCAAATCACCGCGAAAGGAATTAACGGCCCGTGATATCCAGGAACTCACCGGCGCATTTGCTGATGCAGCCGAAAGGGCTAAAAGTGCTGGCTTTGATGGGGTCCAAATTCACTCTGCCCACGGCTACCTGCTCAGCCAGTTCCTCTCCCCGGTATTTAATCGCCGCCAAGATGAATACGGGGGGGACATCCATAATCGAGCCCGAATTCATCTTGAAGTGTACCACGCCATCAGAAAGACCGTAGGCGAAAACTACCCTGTGTTGATCAAGATGAACTGCCGGGATTTTGTAGATAACGGGTTAAACCTTGAAGACTCCCTTCAGGTTGGAAGCATGCTGGCCAATGCCGGCCTCGACGCAATCGAGCTAAGCGGTGGTCTGCTCACGAGCGGCAGATTGTCTCCCAGCCGAACTAGGATAAACGCTGAAGACAAAGAAGCCTATTTCAGGGAAGATGCGCGTGCCTTTAAAAATGAGATCGGCATCCCGTTGATTCTGGTCGGTGGCATGCGGTCTATTGAGGTCGCCGAGCGCATCGTGGAAGAGAAGGTGGCGGATTATATCTCCATGAGCCGTCCGTTCATCAGGGAACCAGATCTGATCAATCGGTGGAAAGCCGGGGATCGCAGCAAAGCTAAGTGTAAATCATACAATCTGTGTTTCAACCCGATTTTTAAAGGCGATGGGGTATATTGTGTAACCAAAGAACGCGAAAAGGCGAAGTGAAAAGATGGAGACAGCCTTTTACATTTGTCTACGGAGTCGCCTTCTTTATCGGCATCACGTTTTTAATGGCAGGGGCCATTCTTCTCGTTGTCACGGTGTACCTGTTTGTCACGGTAGGGGATGGCACCATGGCTCCATGGGATCCGACCCAAAAGCTGGTCGTTAAAGGTCCTTACTGCTATCAGACCTTTTTGAACAGGAATACAAAAGATTGAACGCATAGCAGCCCATGCACACGGGCACGAATGTGTAAAAAACTACCCAAAGGTAGGACTTTATTTCTCATGTGGATTTATTATAGGCCGGGTTCATGGAATATATATCCTCGTATTAAAACTAACTAGGTGATGTTACTATGAAAAATGTTATTAGGTGCTTGTAAGACTGATGGCATGTTTTTTGCTCTATTTAGATCTTTGAATATGAATAACTATGCAAGGATTTTTTGGTTGCAGGCGTGATAGAAAGGGATAAGAAGGATGGTTTAAAGGGGGATGACATGAAAACTCTCAAAACGTTTTTAATAACAAGTTTGATGTGTTTCTTAACAGCGGGTATTGCATTCTCAGCCCCTATCTTAGTTGGGTCATCTAGTGATGACTGGTCCTGGACGGCAAATGATGGTGAAAGAACAGCTACAGCAGACTTTTCTGTTTCTGATGGCTCTCTATACGTTATATTAACAAACACTTCACCCTCAGTTCCAGATAACGGACACCTATTGGTGGGTCTATTCTTCGATTGGAGTGACAGCGATCTGACTGGGGCATCTGTATGGGCTCCTGAAGAAAATCTTTCTAGCTTAGCTCTTATAGACTCCTATATAATAGATTCGGGTAATGTAGATCTGAGGTATGAGTTTGGGTTTATGAGTGGAATAAATAATAATAGTGGTCGCGGGGCATACGGTATATCAAGTTCGGGCATGGACCCTGAAGGGTCTAGTCCGGATGGTTGGACAGGTTTTGGTGTTACTACCATTATTAATTCTGATCATAATTATGCTGGCCCACAAGCACCAGGCGGCCCTGACTTTGGCATTTCCAATGGTACTTTTGGTGGAGAAAATGATATAATCTACATTGATAACTATGTAGAAATGAGTTTTCCCATTGGTGATGGTACCGGGGGGGAAATATCAAACGTCCATTTCCTGTATGGTACATCATATGACAACGTTGTACCCGTGCCTAGTTCTATACTCCTCCTCGGATTCGGCCTGGCCAGCCTTGCCGGGGTAAGAAAGAGGTTCAAGAAAGCTTAATCTATCATAGATAGAAGGGCCAGAAATGGCCCTTTTTTATTTGGATTGCCATTAAGAGAAAGGAAATAGGAGAATGAGACACTCAAAAGGATTAATAAATAATTCTATCCTAGCAGGTTTGGTCATTATCGGGATGCTACTTCTCATTGCCAATGGAGGATGCGGCAGTAGCAGCAGTTCTGGTGATGTGATATCCAACGAGGGTCTGTATGGAAGCTCATACGGGACTGTGGCCTTGTTTCTGACAGATGACCCAGCAGATGAGTATGATAATCTTTGGATTACAGTAAAAGAGGCCTCGCTCATCCCTGCTGAAGGAGACGACAACAGGGATCCTGTGGTCATCTACCAATCAGATGAGGGGTGCAGGGTCGACCTTTTAGAATTTCGTGATAAAGAATTTCTGCTCACGGTAAAGAATAATGTCCCTGCAGGAAGATATGCGAAGATAAGGCTATCTGTCTCGAATATTGAGCCAGCAGGAGGCCCCTGTGATAATATGGAAATTAAACTTCCGAGCTCTAAGATTGACTTCAATCCTAAGGAGCCCTTCTGGGTGGAAACAGAGAGCACGCTTTCAATCTCAATGGACATAGATGCCAATAAATCTATTCACCTCCATCCAACTGAATCTGAAGGGTGCATATTTCGGCCAGTAGTATTTGTGGATATCCGGCATGGGGATGCTATCCAACGTTGCCCTCAGATTCTAGGGGGCGAAATTGTTTCGCTGGTTGATGGCGATGCAGGGGAAGGGATTGAAGGGTTTATACTCGCTCTTTCTGAAGGCCGGGGCGAACTAGAGGTGCACCTTTTGGATGATGTAGTGGTTTTCGATGGAGAGGGCCAACCAGCAGGGTCCGAGGCCCTTGCTGTCGGCCTGCGAGTGAAGGTAAGAGGAAGGATAGATGCTGAGGGTCGCCTTCAGGCATCTGTTGTGGTTATTGGGGATGTCCTCGTTGTCAAAGGCAATGTGCTTGGCCAAGTTGATGGGGAGGGTCTGTTTCCCTTCGAGCCCAACAGTCTAGAAGAAGTTGTTGGTGATGTGAATGTAAAAGTCTTTGAAGGGAAAACACTTATTCTTGTGGGTTGCAATAATCAAGTCTCCTCAGAAGAGATTCAGGAAGGCAGAATTGTCCGGATCATTGGTAAACTTTACCTTGTTGGAGATGGGGATGATGGATATGATGAATTTCGCGCAGTTGCCGTAGTTCTGTGTTTACCAGATGAGATACCTGAGTAAGAAATATGTGACCCCCCTTCTTTCCCTACCAAACGCTCTCGCTCCTTTTGACTCATCAATAATATCTCTCCCTTCATAATGGAGACATTTTAGCACGGCAGTTGAAGGGGACATATTAGTTTTGCTAACACAATTGTTCCCCCTATATTCTATATTGACACCATGGAACATAGTTCCTATAGACTTCTATACTAATTCAGGGGTGCGAAACTTGAATGTTTTACAATACAGGAGGTCTACTATGGAAAAACAGGATATCAAGAGACGATTTTTTTACCCGGTTTTAATCATCTTTCTTATCATGACAATATCCTGGGCTGTCTATAGCATAGCCTGGAGAATTGAAAACCCCGCTATCCATCAAACGCTGGCCACAATAACCGGGACTTTGCTCTTCCTTTCCGTGACATTTGGAACGCTGTTCATCTACCCTGTAGCATATTTCAGAGGGGCTTCGTTAAAGGAGAGAATATTGGCATCGCTGATTAATCCTTTTCTGTGGGCAACTAAAGAGAATCTTCGACTGCTTATCTCCTTTTCTTTTTCTGAATCCCTGTATTACTATCTGAATCCCCTAAGCATATGGCTGTTATGCGGTCTGGTGGCCCAAATGGGAATTGCGGAAATGTTTTGCCGGCACATATTCAAAAAGCGGGGAGAGGTAGTGCATGTCTTGACCCCTGGTCCTCTTGCGGCAGTAATCATAAGCCTTTTTCTGGTTATAACCCTTTTTGCATGGGGCCAGGGTGAGAATGTATATGTCATCTTTCTGGAAGGGTACCGGAAAATATTTGGCTCCGGCCTTTAATCTGCTTATGTCTTGATGAACTTTGTAAATTGGAGGAATCAATATGGATAACAAAATAAAAGATATATTTGGTAGGAATATAACCAGGCGTGACATGATTAAGCTGATGGGATCAACAGCCGCGGTGGGGCTGATGGGATTAGCATCCCCTGTTATGGCTGGAAATCTACAAATACCAAAGGGCGGCAGGCCCAATATTGTCTTTATTCTTTGTGATAACGTGCAGTATGATGATTTTGGTTTTATGAATCATCCCTTTATTCAGACACCAGGGGTGGATTCACTTGCCAGAGATGGTATTGTGTTTGAAAATGCATTTATTACAACCTCTCTCTGCAGTCCGTCCAGGGCCAGCATACTCACCGGCACATATGCACATAAACATGGGGTGAAGAACAACCATACGGCTTGGACCGGGCAGAAAACAACCTTTATGGAGTACATCAAGAATGCCGGTTATGATACGGCATTCATCGGAAAATGGCATATGCCGGGCAAGGGATTGCCTACCATACCATCTATCGATCTTTTTGTTTCATATACATACCGGGAAGGACAAGGGAGCTACATGAACTGCCCTCTGATAGTTAATGGCAAACACACACCTCCTAAAAAGGAATACCTGACAGAAGAATTGACTGACCGGGCCATAGAGTTCATGGAAAAGAACAGGAAAAGGGCCGATGGCTCTCAAAGACCTTTCTGCCTCTATTTATCCCATAGGGCAGCACACCCTCCCTTTGTTCCACCAAAGGACATCAGGGGGATGTATGCAGATAAGAAAATAGAATTGCCCGGTGAGGTGGATTCCTGGTTTTCAAAAACAAATGGCAATGTCTTCCAGGGTATTATGGTGGGATCTTATGAGAACCAGTATCGAAAGTACTGTGAGGTGATAACTGCAATGGATCGGCAGATCCAGCGATTCTTGGACAAACTAGATGAAATGGGGCTCAAGGATAATACAATCATCATATTCGCCGCCGATAATGGCATGATGTGGGGCGAGCACAGGTGCCATGGTATCAGGCGGCCCTATGAGGAGGTCATTCGGGTCCCATTTATCGTGCGCAGCCCATGGAGGGCAAAGATGACAGGCGAGCACAGGAAACAGATGGTATTGAATATCGATGTTGCCCCCACCATACTGGATATTGCTGGGGTTCACATACCTGCTGACATGGATGGCGAAAGTATGCTCCCCATCTTAAGGGACATAGATGCGCCAGGAAGGAAGGCATGGCTCCTGGAATTCTGGAAATATTATCCTGAGAATACACCGAGTTATGTTGGCGTGAGGAACATGACACACAAATACATTGAATACGAAAAGAAGTTGAAGCCTCAGCTCTTCGATCTGGTGAACGATCCGCGCGAGAAAAACAATCTTTATGGCACACAAAAGGGAGACAAACTCCTGCCTGGACTAAAGGCTATGATGGAGACCTTGATGCAGGGAAATAAAGTACGATAACAAATGGCAATGGTCATAGCAAAAATGAGAGATATTTAAGAAAATCATGAAAGAATGGACACTGAAAAAGAAGGTATTTACAACAGTTATTTCGATTTTTGTTCTATTAATGATTTTTTTGGTCTGGTCAGAACTCCCAAGGGAGTGGAACCCAGAACCTTACAAAACTAATGGAACACTTCTCTTCGAACCATGCTTTGAAACCCATCCTTACAGTGTATATACGAAAGAAGAATTAAAAGAGATGATGCAAAAGATCAGCATGTTTAAAATGCTTACTGATCCTCATCACTTAAAAGATTCTATCCATGTCTACATCAAATTCAGATTCATGAATAAATCTAAGACTGGCGAGCCTGCATATGATTTCGATCTGCCTGCTACAGATGGAGGCCGCATTCGTCTATCAGATTATAAAGGCAAGATTGTTGCCTTCATGTTTGGATCGTGTACCTGACCGCCAGCTTCGGCACAACTATCCCGGTGGGATAGTCTTCAAAAGAAATATAACAGGGATGATGTTG
>CAZVAH010000074.1:0-7295 GCA_964625035.1 uncultured Bacteriovoracaceae bacterium
GTATATGGGCAGTTTCTTTCTCCCCTGGTATCTCAGATAATGCGAGGATCGCTTTATGTGCGGCATCTCTTGCCCTTTGTAGCGCTCCATCCAAGCCAAGGGCCTTTACTATAGTAGCTTTGCCTTTAATATCATCCTTTCTGGACGCCTTTCCTAAGGTGGTCTCGTTTGAAGAGATATCCAGGATGTCGTCTGTGGCCTGAAAGGCCAGCCCAAAGTGGGTCCCATAATTAACAAGTGCATTTATCTGCATCTTAGAACCACCTCCTATCTTCGCACCGGCATACATACACAGTTCAAAGAGCCTTGATGTCTTTAGGCGGTGTATCTCGTTGACCTCCTCTAAGGAGGCCTCTTTACCTTCTGCCATGATATCTTGATATTCCCCAAATATGAGGCCGTTTATCCCACATGTATGGGCGAGCTCTTCTATAATATCATTTTTTACATCCAAGGGATATGGAGAAGAACTCAAAACAGATAGTGCTAAGAATATAAGGCCATCACCAGCAAGTATAGCAGATGCCTCTCCAAACCTTTTGTGACAGGTAGGCCTTCCCCTTCTTAGGTCGCCATTATCGATCGCAGGCAGGTCATCATGTATCAGGCTGAAGGTATGGAGCATCTCTATGGCAAGACCTGCATGCAGACAATCTTCTGCCTCCCCCCCTACCATCTCGCACGCAAGCATAGTAAGAATAGGGCGAATCCGTTTCCCACCCGCAGTTAAACTGTATGCACAGGCCTTAAAGATTCCTGATCCGTTATCGTTTTGTCTCAGATATAGATCTAAAAAATCCTCAAAGATGGCCTTTTTCCGAGCAAGTATGGCATCTATTTTCAATCCTTACATCTCCTACAATTTATCTTGTAATAGACGAAAACTACCATGTAATTAGCCACACTTCAAGACGCAAATAGGATGCCAAATCGGAGATCTAGTATATGTAAACCCCCATGCCTGCAAGGCAGGCACAACTAAAGATGAAAATATGGCATTTTCATACGAATTCTATCCCTGTAGGGCCCGTTCCCCGAACGGGCCGATGGGCATCGGCCCCTACTAGATTAATTAAGCGCATCTAAAGTTTTAGAGGGCTATAAAAGTTAAGGAAATCTTTAATATTATTTGGCTGATAGCTGATAGCTGACAGCTTTATTGTTATGTCCCCATATCCCATGACGATAGATATTTTTCCTGCTCTGGGGTCAAAGTATCTATCTTTATGCCCATACTTTCAAGTTTTAGTCTTGCAATGCCTTGGTCGATGTCCTCCGGGACAGGATAGACATCAGGCCTAAGTTTATCAGAATTATACCTCAGGTATTCAGCGCTTAGGGACTGGTTTGCAAAACTCATATCCATGACAGCAGAAGGATGGCCCTCTGCAGCACCCAGGTTCACAAGCCTTCCCTGGGCAAGAAGATATATGTTTTTCCCATCTTTGAGCGTGTATTCCTCTACAAATGGTCGGATTTCTCTTGTGGACTTTGATATATCTTTCAGACCCTCTATATCTATCTCTACATTAAAGTGCCCGGAATTGGCAATAATTGCTCCATCCTTCATGCTCAAAAAGTGCTCTTTTCTTAAGACACTGCAATCCCCTGATACTGTACAGAAGAAATCACCTATTTCAGCTGCTTCTTCCATTGGCATCACCCTAAACCCATCCATTACTGCCTCAAGTGCGGCTAGTGGGTTTACTTCTGTGATGATTACGTTGGCCCCCATACCCTGAGCCCTTCTGGCAAGCCCTTTGCCACACCAGCCATATCCTGAGACTACAAAATTGGTCCCTGCGATAAGCCTGTTTGTGGCCCTTATTATACCATCTATGGACGATTGGCCTGTGCCATAACGGTTATCAAACAAGAATTTTGTCTTTGCATTATTGACCGCGATTATAGGGTATGCAAGTGCCCCCTCTTTTGCCATGGCCTCTAATCTAATTACCCCTGTTGTTGTCTCTTCTGATCCCCCTATGACGCCCCCGATAAGATCTTTGCGCTTTGTATGTAGCGTGGATACAAGGTCAGCACCATCATCCATGGTGATGTTAGGACCGCCTTTCAATACAGATTCTATGTGTCTGTAATATGTATCGTTGTCCTCGCCCTTGATGGCAAATACAGGGATTTCATGTTCAGAGACCAAGTATGCAGCAACATCATCCTGTGTTGATAAGGGATTTGATGCACATAAAAATACATCAGCACCTGCCTGCTTTAGAGTAATGACAAGCATTGCCGTCTCTGTTGTTACATGAAGGCATGCACCAATCACAAATCCCTTAAGAGGTTTCTCCTTTGAGAACCTGTCCATTATACTCTTTAAGACAGGCATATTTTTCGCAGCCCATTCAACCCTGCCTTCTCCTGCCTGAGAGAGGCTCAAATCCTTTACATCATATTCCATCATATACCTGCCCTTTCTTTCAAGGTATCTATCATATCAGTCTTTTCCCATGAGAATTCAGGCTCTGTCCTTCCAAAATGGCCATATGCAGCCGTCTTTCGATATATTGGTCTTAAAAGGTCCAGCTTTTCTATAATCTGTTTCGGCTTTAGTGGGAATACTTCCCTTACCAACTCATCAAGTCTTTCATCCGATATAGCGCTGGTGCCAAATGTATCGACCATTACAGATATAGGGTCTGCAACCCCTATTACATAGGCCAGCTGTAGTAAACACCTCTTTGCAAGACCTGCTGCTACAATGTTTTTAGCTATATATCTGGCCATATACGATCCGCTTCTGTCCACTTTGGATGGATCCTTACCTGAGAAGCACCCCCCACCATGAGAGCCATACCCACCGTATGTATCCACTATAATCTTACGCCCGGTTACACCACAATCAGCATGTGGGCCTCCTATGACGAAACGGCCTGTTGCATTTATATAATACTTTGTATCCTTATCAAGAAGATGGGATGGGATAACCTTCTTTATTACCTCCTCCATCACCCCTTCCTTTATCACATCATAATCTGTATCAGGAGTGTGTTGGGCAGCGATAACAATATTATCTATTTTCACTGGCCTTGAATCTTGATATTGGATTGTCACCTGGGATTTACCATCTGGCCTGAGAAAATCCAACACACCTGTCTTCCTTGCAGTGGCCAGTCTTTTTGTAAGAATCTGCGCATAATGTATAGGGGCTGGCATGAGTACATCTGTCTCATCGCATGCATACCCGAACATTAGACCCTGATCACCTGCCCCCTGTTCTTTATATAGACCCATACCTTCTTCTACACCCTGGGCAATATCAGGAGATTGAGAGTCTATTGATACCATGATCCCACAGGTCTCCGAATCAAAACCCATATTGGAATTGGTATAGCCTATTTCCTTTATGGTTTGTCTCGCTACCGTAGGTATATCTACATAGTGTGTTGTTGTAATCTCGCCTGATATTATAGCAAAGCCAGTTGTAACCATAGTCTCACAGGCCACATGTGCATCTTTGTCGTGTGCTATGATATCATCTAGGATTGCATCAGATATCTGATCTGCTATCTTGTCAGGGTGACCTTCTGTAACAGACTCAGATGAGAATGAAAAATTTCTGCCAGACATTACTTATCCCTCCTAATATTTATTTGTTTGACTGGTATGAAGCTATTCCACCGGATATTATCACCTTAAAGGCCTCCTGCACAGATATATCTAGTGGTATTACGTCTTTTTCTGGGACTATGAGAAAGAAGCCAGATGTAGGGTTTGGGGTAGTAGGTAAAAACACGTGAATCATAGGCCCCTCCTCTGAAAGATGCTTGTTTATATGCCCTTCCTTTGTCACAAAGGCAAAGCAGTAAATCCCTTTTCTTGGGTATTCTATTATCACTACCTTACGAAAGGCAGCACTCTTTCTGAGCATAAACCCTTCCATGATTTGTCTTATTGCAGAATGGATGGCACCTGCTATAGGGATTTTTGCTAGCATTACATTAAGCCAACTTATTGTCTTACCCCCAATGATATTTTGTGTAAATGCCCCAACAAGAAGGATTGCTAAAATGGCTACAAAAAGTCCTATGATATCAGCTACCAGGCCACGTCCAAGCCCTGCACTTTGAGCAACCCAATGTATTATAACCAGTATTATATATGTGGTAATAAACAGTGGAATCAGGATAAGGGCTCCTGTAAGAAAGTAGGACCTGATCTTTTTCCAGAAGGTTGAAAGATACATGCTATTTCCTCCTCAAGCCAAGGTGCTCTGCAATGGCAGTAGGATCTGCTTCCATGGAGATAGGCTTGTTTTTGAGCTCATCTTTGGTTTTTATGCCGTATGCTGAATCAAGAGAATCGCTAAAATACATCTGCTGGAAGGTTGCAAATTTGAGCTGTTGGGAAGTAGAATTCACCACAAACCGCTTTGTCTTATTTATCATACCAGTACTAACAGCCCTTTTCAGACCAGCTACTGACTCTCCCCCCTGAGTGCATACCGGGTGGCCATGCCGGTTTGCCGTAAGCATTCCTTCCATGATCTCTGCCTCTGTTACAGAGATGGTATAAAATCTATCATTAAAATAGCCCTCTACCAATTGTTTCACCTTTGGGAAGGATACAGGATCACCTATCATAGCAGCCTGTGCCACTGATGGAGAGACCTTAACAGGTGTATATTTGCCCGTATCTTTCCACCTGACAACCGGATCCGCATGGTGGCTCTGCACACCTAAGACTGCAGGCAGGCTATCTATTATATGAAGCTCATATAAGTCAATGAATCCATCCATGATGGCGGTGATGTTCCCGGCATTACCGATAGGGACTACAACTACCAGGTCGGTTGTGTCCCAATCTAATTGTTGTGCTATTTCGTATGCATAGGACTTCTGTCCTAATATCCTTATAGGGTTTTTCGAATTTAGCAAAAAGACATTATAATCCTGGGCTAATTCTTCGACCACACGCATACAATCATCAAAGACCCCGGGGATCTCAATAACATTGGCCCCGGAGCCTAAAGGCTGAGATAGCTGCTGTGGCGTTACTTTGCCCTTTGGGAGCAATACAACTGACTTGACCTTTGATTTTGGCAGATAGCTTAGGTAGAGAGATGCTGCTGCAGACGTATCCCCAGTAGATGCGCATATTCCCAAGACACTATCTAGATCTTTTACCCTTATTATATGATTTAAAAAGCTGATAGCCGATGCCATGCCTCTATCTTTAAAGCTGGCAGATGGATTAAGGCCATCATTTTTTACCAGAAACTCTGCGCCAACCCATGCACTTAATTCCTGGTTTGCCTTTACTGTTGGTGTATGGCCCTCGCCTAGATAGATTATGTCTTTCATGGGTAGCATAGGCAGTATCAACTCATGAAATCTAAATATACCTGAAAGCGCAAGAGAAGTGGTTGTCTTTCTCGCATCAAATATCTCTGCCCATTCATTACCTGGTCTGGTCTTAAGCCGATCAAACGTGGTATTTTCTACCTTTAAAAGCGCGCCGCATTTTGGGCATGTGTAGATAAATTTATATATATCGTATGTGTTAGCACAATTTATACACCTATAAACAAGGTTGCCACCAACCTCTGGCATGTAATCTGTTCCCATTACTTTACCTCGATACCTTTACGAGCCTTCCTATTGTAGTTATAGCTCAAAGGCAAAATTTCCAAGTGTGAATAGAATCCTCTTCTAAGACAAGGAAGTAGCTATTCATATGCTTACAAATAGTTATTACACCTTCTTCAACGTTCATAAGGGTAGGTAATCTATAATAACATGTTGACTTTTTCAATACTTTTTTGGCAGGGTAACTAGATTCATGGGGGGGAGGCAAACATGGATATCCTAACTGATATAAATTTTTCAGGAGTCAATAAAAAAAACAGCGGAAAGGTTAGGGAGATATTCGAGATAGATAAGGAGCATTTGTTGATAGTAACTACAGACAGGATTTCCGCCTTTGATGTGGTTTTAAAAGATCCCATACCAAATAAAGGATTGGTATTAAACCAATTATCGCTGTTCTGGTTTGAGAAGATACGCCCTATTATACCCAATCATGTGGTAGCATCTGAAATAGAAAAATTTCCTGCTCCCTTTAGTAGTGACAGCAGGCTCTTAGGCAGGTCTATGCTCGTAAAAAAAGCAAGACCACTACCTGTAGAGTGCGTTGTGAGGGGTTATCTTGCCGGCATTGGCTGGAAGGAATATAAACAAAAGGGTTCTATTTCGGGGGTAAAGCTTCCAGAGGGCATGGTAGAATCCCAGAAGTTAGAAGAACCAATATTCACACCTACAACCAAGGCTGAGATGGGCCAGCATGATGAAAGTATAGATATAGATACTGCCGCTAAAATGGTAGGTAGCTGGCTCATAGATAAGGTAAGGGACATATCAATAAAGATATATTCTTTTGCCTGTGAATTTGCCTTGGAAAAGGGGATACTAATAGCTGATACAAAGTTTGAGTTTGGTCTTATAGGGGATACCCTTATCCTTATCGATGAGGCGATTACACCTGACTCATCGAGGTTCTGGCCTCTTGAGAGCTATGAACCAGATAAACCCCAGCCCAGCTTTGATAAACAATTCGTGCGGGATTACCTTGATAGCCTTGATTGGGATAAAACGCCACCCCCCCCCAGCTTGCCAAAAGGCGTTATTGAAAAGACTTCTGAAAAATATATAGAGGCCTATGAGAGGCTTACAGGTAGGTCGTTTAGGGACAATAAGGAGTTTAGATAATAGATAATAAAGAAATATCCGGGATACCGTATGAGTCAGCCTTGCAAGGTGCTTTTTTTTTAAATAATCTTTCTATTTTAGTTACCCACCAAGGTCTCTGGTCACATCGTGTATCCCAGACACTCTGCTATTTATCGGCAGTACTGGCAGGGAACATTATATATTTTTAATCTTCACACACGCCTAATAGAAAAATTTCTATCCCGCGAAGTTTTTCTATAGCCATAACCAAGATCCCCATAATTATGTATGGTTACCCCGGAATTGGGACTATACTAATTCAAAGACAAAATTATGCCCCGGGCATGGACATGCCCCAGTTTTGATCCATCCGCCGGGGGCGGATAGTAGTGCCTGTTTTCTCAAGAGATTTTTTCTTGACAAGCCAGTGGTACACTTTTAAAGGGTTATTAAGAGACCTAAGCGCATTACAATCTTGCTTCGCTTCGATATATAGGGTAGCTAATCGAGTCTTTTTTTGAAGAAGGATATTGATAGAGCCAACCCTAAGGGAGGACAAAGCAATGCGGAAGGAAATTAGGGCTGCTTTATTGTTCTGGTTCTTAATCC
>CAZVAH010000075.1:0-5200 GCA_964625035.1 uncultured Bacteriovoracaceae bacterium
GTCTTATAAACGGTGCCCTACAGGCCCTATCTTACGCTAAAAAGAATGATCTGAGCCTTGCAACATTTTCTCACACAGGCACCATAAAGACTGATAGCTTATCTTTAGAGTTGACTATAAATAAGATCCTTAGCTTACCGCCATCTATAGATAGTTTAAATAAAATCTTAGAACAATTTGCCAGACAGTGCCATGCAGAATTTATTACCATCAAATCATCGCCACCTGGTAAAGCAGTACACTGGCGTGGCCATACCCTGGGATATGTAAGGCAGAAAGGAATATCTAAAGAGATATATAATCGGATTATTACATACTTGGCCCCTGCTTGGGCCCTCGCTTCTAAGTTGGATGCTGATATAGACAACTGGTATAGAGCTATCCTCACCTTGGTATCACTTCTATCAGACATAAGGGCTGGATATCCTCCTGGCTATTCATTGATAGTAGCAGATGACACCTACACCCTGGCCAGGGCTATTGGAAAAGATGAGAACCTCTCACAGATGTGGGCATTATCTGCCCTTGGTGTAAACATAGGCTATCTGGGTATTCCCTCATATATATTTACCAAAAGTGAATTAAACCCCTCTGACATGGTAAGAATCAAGGATCATCCCATACTATCCGCAAGGATACTAAAAGATACTGCTATATTAGATTTAGATACAGACATATTAATGTATCATCATGAAAATATTGATGGTAGCGGGTATCCCAGGGGATTAGAAGGAGATAGTATCCCGTTGGGCGCAAGGCTCTTGAGGGTAGTGGATACCTTTAATGCCAGTATATCGCCCAGGGTCTATAGACAAGAAATCTCATATGATAAGGCCATCTCTGAAATAACTGCGTTGTCAGGCTCAATCCTTGATCCAGACATTACATCGGCATTCATTGGGATCATCGGTTCTTGATCCATCTTGGGTGTGTAATGCCATACTTCTTAATTTTATAGTGCATAACCCGCTTACTGATACCTATGTCAGCTGCTGCCTCTTTTTGTACCCAATCATTCTTTTTTAAGCTCTCTATAATCAAATCCCTCTCTGTAAGCTCCAAAGATGACGAAGGGGCTTCCCCTTCTTCAAAGCTATGAGCCGAAGGGACTGATATATCGTTTACACCTATAACAGCACCTTCTACTAAAAGCACACTCCTCTCAACACAATTACGTATCTCTCTAACATTTCCAGGCCAGCTATATCTTAATAATAAACTCATGGCCTCAGGTGTTATATCGAAGGTAGGCTTGTTCAGTTCCGTGCAATATCTTTTTATAAAATACCGAACAAGTGGCTCTATATCTTCTTTGCGCTCCCTTATTGGGGGTATGTCTACATTAATCACATTTATCCTGTAATAAAGATCTTCTCTGAACCTTCCATCCCGAACCAGGCGCATGAGATCCTGATTTGTCGCTGCTATAATCCTTACATTTACCTTTATAGTGCGACTATCTCCTAATCGCTCGAACTCCCTATCCTCTAATACCCTTAACACCTTTGCTTGTAGAGAAAGAGGCATATCACTTATCTCATCTAAAAATATAGTCCCCATATTGGCCTGCTCAAATCGTCCAATTCTAAGCTTGATAGCACTGGTAAAAGCACCCCTCTCATGCCCAAAAAGCTCACTTTCTAATAGGTTCTCTGGCAGGGCAGCACAATTTACCTGCACAAAATTGTTTTCTGCTCTAGATGAATTATGATGAATTGCACCGGCAATCAATCCCTTACCTGCCCCTGTCTCTCCAGTGATAAGTAACGTGGAATCAGATCTTGCCACCTTATCTACCATTCTTAATACATTCTTTAATTTCCGGCTTTTACAGATGATATCAGAAGTACTGTATATGATATCGGCCTCACGGTGTCTTAGATAATCTACCTCGTTTTTCAACCTCTTTAAGGCAAGACAGTCTTCTATCTTTTGGGAGATTTCATTAAGGTCGAAAGGCTTTTGAATAAAATCCACCGCACCACTTTTCATGGCAATTACTGCACTATCAATAGAGGCATACCCTGTCATAACTATAACAATGCTGCTGGGATTAATGGATTTGACCTTCTTTAAGAGATCAATCCCATTCATTCTTGGGAGTTTCAAGTCAGTGAGAATAAGGTCATATATATACTTGTTTATCCTGGTAATGGCAGCCTCTCCATCACAAACCAGTTCCACATCGTGCCGTCTCTTCTTAAATTCTTGGAACAAAATCTCGCCCAGATTTAAGTCGTCTTCTACAATAAGTATATGTGCCATAAGATAAATTTATCGGGTACTAACAAACAGAACTTTAAGGTTAAAGTATCTGCTCAGGTAAATAGGCTGTAGGTAGATAGGCTGTATAGTACGCAAAAACTAAATTTACTTTAGCCTACAGCCTAAACAACCTGAATAGTTACAGATTGAATGCCCTATCACAGAAAAGAATGCTCCACCGCCTGAAAATCGACTCCATTGTAGGCAAAAACTATCACCTGAAAGGAATCCTAAGACCTATTACATACACTTGGTCTTTGTGAACAGGATCTTTTATAGAATAAAATACAGGGGATATCTCATAAAGACCAAAACACATACCCCCGATAACTCCTATACTCGCCCCCTGAGCAATACGATCCAGATGATCACTAGGGTGACTAACAAAGGCCAAGGTGGCAGCCCCGACCAATGTTCCTATACATAGCCCCCACACAGTATCCTCAAATATTATCTTTAAAGAAGAATCCGCCATACCTTGAGCAGGGATAGCTAACAAACTAAGGACCAATAATATGCTAATTGCAAACTTTTTCATCTCACCTCCTACCCGCCAGAGGCGGATTATCGTAATCTATTTATAATCGTATTTGAGAGTGTATCCGGATCAAGGCCATAATATTTATAACACGCACGAGATGGTCCCGATGGTGGGAATCTCTTTATCCCTATGGGAATAAGGTCTATGCCTATACTATTTGTAGCTGCTATAAAGGCAATCTGTGAAGCAAGACCTGAGACCTCTATGTGGTCTTCTACTACAAATATAGGTCCCCTTTTTGATGCATCTATTACCTCTGCCATACTAAGCGCAAATGGGCAAGACACTCCCACTACCTCTATATCAATTCCCTTTTCTTTTAAGATCTCCCATGCATGAACCGCATTTGCGCTCATTGCCCCTAAGGCAAACAGAGTCGCTTCCATCCCATCTCTTAGATGGTAAGCCTTGCCATAAATGAAATGTGTATCTTTAAAAAATACATTCCTATTTTCGTCTGTAATAACTGGTGTTTTTGACCTTCCTACACCTATGAGACAATTCCCAGGTGTGGTTAAAGCCCACCTTGTGGTCAGATCTGTCTCGTTTGGATCAATAGGGATGATCACATTAAACCCAAAGAGGTTTCTCATAAGCCCCAGGTAGTCTACACATTGATGTGTCTTTCCATCCTCCCCCACATCTACACCTATATGAGTGCAAAACAGTTTTAGATGTGCATTATTTATCGCATTAAGCCTTTGCTGATTATATGTCTCATCTATACCAAATATCCCAAAATCAGCAAATATACTTACTATCCCTAAACTAGATGCAGCACCTGCAGCAGTGACAGTATTATGTTCAGAAATCCCTGCCTGAAAAAAACTTCCCGGAAATTTTTTAGCAAACTTTGATGTCTTTACAGAACCAGACAGATCGCAATCAAAAACTGCTATAGGTATATCTCTATTGATGTTTGCCACATCTAAAAGGACATCCCCCATAGCAGATCTGTTGTCTGTAGATATATCTGCCCCGTAGACGATGGGATCTCCTTGATCCATCTTAGGGTATGGTAGGAAATGTACAGATATATCTTCAGTAATCGTTTCCTTTCTTAAGGCCTCCAACTCTTCTAATGGCCATTCCAATTCCACCTCCTCTAGTGCACGTGCCATTTCTTCTTTATTCAATGCCTTCCCATGAAACTCAGCTTTACCTTCCATAAAGGTGACCCCTTTACCCATTACGGTATGTGCAATAATGGCATAAGGATTCTCATGGTCATTTGATGCCTGAAATATAGCAGAGTATATCTGTTCAAGATTATGACCATCGATCTCTATTACAGAAAATCCTGCTTCTTCATATTCTGCCCTTAAATCTTGGGGCATTATTTCATTTCTATCTCCCGATATTTGAAGGCCATTATTATCTATAATAACTGTAATATTGTTCAGAACAAATTTTCTGGTAAAACGCCTTGCCTCACTTATCTGACCTTTTTGTTGTTCTCCATCACCCATAATAACAAAACACTCCATGGCATCTCCCTTGAGCCTGTTTGCAATTGCATACCCGCATGCCACAGATAACCCCTGGCCAAGATTTCCTGTACCCCAGACAATACCCGGGACAGAAGGTTCCACATGACCCTCAAAAATACTGCCTATCCTCCTGAAACCCTTTATTACATCCTTTGGATCAAAAAGGCCTCTCCTTGCCAAGGCAGAATAGGCCCCGGGTGAGGTATGCCCATGGCTGATAATTACCTTGTCACGATCCATATCTATCACGTGATATAAAAGGGTGTATATATCTATTGAGGATAAAGACCCTCCAGGATGACCTGATCCGGCCAGGTAAGTCATAGCCAAGATATCTCCTCTAGATTTGCCCGCTTTTTTTGATATTTCGTCTAACAGATCTTCAGTTAGCTCCTTTATCATCCTAGCCTCCCTTTGGTATATTTTCCTTTCCGCCAAAGGCGGATAAACCCATGTTCAAAGATTCAAAAACGATCTCTGACGGATCTATCGTGCTTATACCTGTAAGACCACCCAATTGCATGCGACAGGCACCACAATCAGATGCTATTGCATCTGGAGCGTATTCTAAAATGGGTAAAGTTGCAAGTCTGCCTAATTTTATGGAAACCTCTTTGTTCTTCTCCTTAAATCCATACGTACCGGAAAGCCCACAACAATTATCCTCTAGTACCTGATATTGTAGACCTGGTACCATCTCAAACAGTCTGGCCGCTGGATAACCTATTCCCAAGGACCTTAAATGGCATGGTATGTGGTATGCTACCCTCATATCAACCTGACCAAATTCGGAATTTACATAACCTTCCTCCATAAGGTTTAAGATATATTCATGCACATTGTATGTATTTCCAGATATCTTCTTGCCATCAGGTAGGGCCATAATTCCCGGGTAGTCTCTGAC
>CAZVAH010000075.1:5210-7284 GCA_964625035.1 uncultured Bacteriovoracaceae bacterium
TGATGTGCATGCATAAAACACATCATAGCCCCTATTGATGTAATGTACTAATATACCTGCATTTTTATTTGCAAACCTTCGTGCACTATCCAAGTCACCATTTCCTAATGCAGGTAGACCACAACAGACCTGATGAGGCATTACCACTTCAAGACCCATTGATACAAGAATAGAACGTATCTTTCTTCCTATATCTGGCCTGTTAAAATTCAAATAACATCCATAGAAAAAGACCACCTTCTTTGAACCCTTTCCTACCTTCCTCCTGGCCTTAGACAGGGTAAAGGCATGATAATCTGGGAAAGGAATATATGTAGATATTCCTACCATTTTCATGATATTTTTTACTAGATGTGTGTGTGTAATTTTATTTACAATAGGGGCAAAGGCAGAAGCCAATATCCCTATGTTATATGTATTTTCAAACACGTAGTTTGATATAGACCTTCCGTGCTCCTTTACATATTTTATCTGGGCCTTTAATATAATCTCTGATACATCTACTCCATAGGGACATGCAGTCTCGCACCTTTTACACTGGCTGCAAAGAAGCACCCAGCTATCAACAGACACCTCTCCATCCATTCTAAAACGCTGTGCATCAGGACCAGCCTGCTTTGGGCCCGGAAATTTTGGTTCAACACTAAAAACAGGACAATTCTCTACACAGATTGTACATCTGATACAGTGCTCAAACTTCATCCAAGCCACCTATCTAAGCTCTTTGCAGCAGCAACGCCTGTAGCAATCGCCATCCCATTCCCACATTTGTACCTCATGACATCAGAAAATGCTAAAATACTTCCACAAACAAATAGGTTTTCAAGGCTAGCACCTCTTGGCCTGAATGATCTGTCTACCCTTATCCCTGCCTTTTCTATAGGATGACCAATATCAAAGAAATCCTCATTAAACCACTTGGCCCTTTTCTTGGGGAAAACAACTGGTAGATTAAAGACTGTCTCGTATACGCAGTCTCTCAGGGCATATAGCCCCCCGCTTACAAATGAGCCTGTAGCAAGGACAAAAGCCCTCCCTTCTACCCTCGTTGGTCGAGTCCCGGTAACAATTGTCACAGCCTCTATTTGTGTGTCTGAGTGCTCTACACTGGCAATATCTCTGCCCCAGTATATATCTCCACCCTTTTGCTGAAGGGCGTATTTTAGTCTCCTGAAAAGCCTTATCCCAGGTATAGATGGTGGAAGTGTGGGTATTTCAAATACCTTTCTATCTAACTCTTTCGATATTACCTCCATGATCTCTACTGAAGAACTTAACCCTAACACTGCAGGCAATGCTATCTTCCCATCCGGGATCTCCCAACTCTTAAGTTTAGCTACAAACTCTCTCATAAATTTTGTGTCCTCAAACCTTGTTGCAAGACCTATAGTAGTTGATGTGCCCGCATCAAAGACAGAGTATCCAGCATTTTCATTCTTAGATGTAATGTAGGCAGGATAAAAATCCTTCAATCCTTTAAATGAGACTATGTGAATGTATTCATCTGCTCCGGTATATGCTGCCTCCATGGTTTGAGGAACAAGGCATGTAGCCTTAATAGTGCCCAGTGGTGTAAGGATTCCTCTATTTGTTTCAATGTCCCCTATATAATTAAGGCCTGAACCTGCCATAATCTTTTTAAAGAAATCTAGCGAATCTCTTATACCTTCAAGGCCTACAAAATGATACGGATGCCCCTTAGGGGGCTTCTCTATCCCCTTTAAAGGGCTAGATGTACCTCCAAATACATCAATGCACCCGGTAGACAGACAACACATAGGGTCGCCTTTTGAAATAAGGGCTGTCTTTTTCCCTCTATCTGCAAGCCATATGGATGCCATCAAACCTGACAGCCCTCCACCTATAATTACTACATCGTACATATCTTCTCTCTTTACTTATAAACTCTCATGCCTGCGTGGCAGGTACAACCAAGCATGAAAACATGCCCGGGATGAGGGGTTCTCTCGCTTGCCTACATCGCTCTTTGATACATCCGTTAGGCTTGCTTACGGGCGCTGTCTAACTCGCCCTTCGGGCTTAAACATAAGGGAGCGATTCCCCTTTAAGCAAC
>CAZVAH010000076.1:0-7232 GCA_964625035.1 uncultured Bacteriovoracaceae bacterium
CCTTATTTTTATCCACAACCCTGAGGTAATAATCAGGATGGGCCTGCTCTGAAGGAGATTTACTTCTGTCGCCTTTCACATCTGTTACTGCACCGGATAGCGTCCAGTCATTTTTTCTAAGATATTCCAGATAATCTTTGGCCCGTTGCAGGTAGGCTGGATCTTTCAGTTGTTGAGCCACCACCATTGCTGCATTGATACAATCTGTCCCGATATCCTTACCAAAAGGCAGGCCACCGGTAAGGTGAATCGACTTTACGATCATTTGCATGCGGTTTTCTAAGTCCGTGGTATCCTTAGGGGTAAGGAAATAACGGCTCATCAGTTCCCCGGTCTCTGGGTGTTCGACTACATATAAATCCCTTAAATCCCTTACATCTTTATCTTCCACCTCGCTTAAGGCAAAGTCCTGGGCTACAGTCTCTGAGGTGATCTTTAAGATCGGGTGGGTGGTAACATCCTCCACCTTTTCCCCGTAGATATATACCCTCCTGCCATCCCTAAGGCTTTCCAGGAATTCTTCTTTTGTACGTAATCCCATAAGATTCCTCCTCAAAAATAAAATTTTTTAAATTTTCATCTCTTTCTTACTTCTTTAAAAATTTAGTTCTTCAGGGATACCCGATTCGCAAGGCACCCCCGTGGAGCAAAGGCCGCATCCGTAGATGAAGATATGATAGTGCCTGTTACAATATATGAGGGATTTTGCTACCCGTTTAGAGCATTTTTCTTTATCATGCCCCTCTTCGGGGATGGCGTCTACCGGGCATCTTTTTGCACACTTTAAGCAGTCGAAACCTTGATAATGAAGGCAATAGGCATGAATATCTTTTGGTCTTTCTCTGTTTGGTTGGAGCTTGAGGTTTACCACTAAGCTTCCACAGCGATGGGCAGCCCCCTTTTCAGTAATCAGGAAATCGTGCATCCCAAAGGTTCCAAGCCCTGCTGCATAGGCAATGTGACGGTGCGACCACGGTGAAGCCCATCCGACATGAGGATATCTTTTTTTATTGAACATTGGGGTCACATCCGGGGATATAGCCAAGATGCCTTTGCTCATTAATAAGGTTACGATCTCTCTTACAAATGTCTGGCTGAATATCTCACCCAAGAGCCTGGTCTGGGCCCATCTCTCTGTAGGCCAGTCGGGGTTCTTGGCATTTCCATCCTTTGTCTTTTTTGTCATTGGCATAATAAAGGACACTACGCTCAAATCTTCGGCCTTAGGGGGGCTGGCCCCGTTATTTTCTACCTGCCACCCAATAATCTCTTCTGGCGTAAAGTGATGAGGGCCTATGATTGTCTTGTATTCTTTAAAGATTGGATCATCTCCTCTTACAAAACCCACAAGTGGCTCATCGAATATCCTTTCTCCATCCAGGGGGCCCTCCATACTGTTTGCAGGATGATTGGCGAGCTTTTCCTTGATTGTGTCTGTAAACCACTGTTCATTGAATATCAGGTCATCGTCTTTGGGCAGATAATCTTTATTTAACTTTGGCTGCCTTGGGAATCCCCATCCGCGCATCTCGCCGATGGCGCTTTTTATCCCCCGAATGTCTGTAATAAAAGAGCATTTTCTATATCCGGTCTTCTTTGACATATCCCTCCCTAGAAACAGGCATTTAAACATTACAGAAACCAAGTATAAATTAAAACGCTAAGAGAGGTCAAGATAAAGTGCCTCATGGACAGTTTATATGACATAGGAGCAGTCCCTTTTCATCAGTTATATTTCTTGACGGTCTATAATATAGAATATATAAGGCATCCCCATGCCAGTAGAAGAAATAAAGATTGGTGATAAAGAGATTATATTAATAGGTACGGCACACGTTTCAAGGCAAAGTGCAGAGGAGGTAAGGCAGGCCATACCCGCATATAAGCCCGATGTGGTAGCTGTTGAGCTTTGTCAGGCCAGATTTGCTGTCCTAAAGGATCCAGGCCTGTGGAGAAATACTGATATTATTAAGGTTATTAAAGAAAAAAAGGCCACCTTACTCTTTGCAAACCTGGTTATGGCTTCGTTCCAAAAACGTATAGGGGACAAGATAGGCATCAAGCCAGGAGAGGAGATCAAGGTTGCTATAGCCACAGCAGAGTCAGCAAATATACCTGTTGCCCTGATAGACCGCAATATTCGTACTACCCTCCAGCGTCTATGGTATAAGCTTTCATTAAAGGGTCGGTTTACGCTGATAGGCTCGTCCATAAGCTCCATATTTATTAAAGACATTAACGAGGATGAAATCGAAAGACTTAAAGAAAAGGATGTACTTACTGCGGCTGTAGATGAGATTGGCATGAAAATCCCTGCAGTCAAAGAGGTTCTCTTAGATGAGAGGGATATGTATATGGCAAGAAAGATTATTGATCTACAGTATAAAAGGATACTTGCTGTAGTAGGGGCAGGCCATATGAAGGGGCTTATTGAAAAGCTGAGAGATCCCACAGGTGATATATCTGACTTGGAATATGTCCCTCCAAAAAAAAAAGGTATATGGAAGTGGATCATCCCTATGGTAATTTTTTTCCTTGTCTTCCTTGGATTTTTTCATGGGGGAAGCTCTCAGGGATATGAGATGATAAAATGGTGGCTTTTAAGCAATGCCATCTTTGCTGCTATAGGTGCATGCATTGCCCTTGCTCACCCCATTACTATACTTGTGGCAGCCCTTGCATCCCCTATTACATCTTTAAACCCAACACTTGCAGCAGGCTGGTTCGCCGGGTTGAGTGAGGCATACCTGAAAAGGCCGAAGGTCTCTGATTTTGAGTCGTTATCTGAAGACATATCCAGTATAAAAGGCTTCTGGAGAAATTCTATCACCAGGATACTTATGATTGTGATCTTTGCCAACATAGGTAGTATGGTGGGCGCATTGGTGGCTATGCCAATCCTTACAAAGATCATGCTTGGAGGATAAAGATTGATGGCTTCGCAAAAAGTCACTGAATATGTCATTGCGAGGAGGTCACCTAATGTGGCCGACGAAGCAATCTAATGATTACAGATAGTTATAAAATACGGGATTACTTCGCTACGCTCGCAATGACACTTTCGATAAGTGCTTGATTGAATGCAACTCGGTATAAACCAATTAAACCAATTAAACTAATCAAACCAATCATTCCATGTTTTTATAAACCAAAGATGAAAAGCTATCAGCCATCAGCCATATAAGGATTGAAATTATTTTATATTCTTTTTTAATCTGAATGCTGATCCCTGATCCCTGACCCCTGTTTTCATATAAAGGCTTCCGAACCTAGGCCCATTTTCGTCCCATTCCATCCATGCCCTATTATCGATGAAGGATGGCAGCACTATTAGTCTATCTGTCATGATCCCTCTGTGCAGATGACCGCATACAACCTTATCTACACCGCGCCTTAGGGCAATATCCCTTGGTATGTCGGAAGATGGTGGTCTTATTACAGCCGATGAGTTCACCATGGATGTGGCACACATATGCTTTAGTGTGGCAGGTAAGAGTTTATCAAACAGCCTTAATACAGGCCACCCAAACCTGTGGAGCAACTTAAAGCCTATGTCCCCTGTAGTGAGGGTATGTCCGTGCGCAATAAGCACTTTTTCGCCATATATATTAAATACAATCTCCTCTTTTGTTATTATATCTATGTTTTTATGCGTATAATCCCTCATGAGAAAATCCCGGTTGCCAGGCAGGATATGGATATCAGGATGGCTGAGGGCTTTAATTACATCGTCTAGGTGTTTTTCAATACCTGTATACCAGTATTCAAACAAATCCCCTAAGATATAAATCTTGGTTGCATATGGGCTCACGTAATCCAGCCAGGATATAAAATTTTCCTTGTCAGCTTCTACATGTGGTCTTATATGGAGATCAGCTATAAAGATATACATGAAGATTATGAAAACAGAATTGGCTTGATATATCAAGTTATTCTTCTTATATAACGATACCTATGTTTGAAATGGATAATAAGGATTACAAGAGGAAAAAGGTCGGACGGTATTATATTATCATATTAGTTCTGGCATTATGCGTTTTATGTATGCCTTTGTTTATGTGTCGTGAGACCTCGGATGAGGATACACCCATTCATGTCCCGGAGGGCAAATCACAAAGTTATTCTATAGAATCTACTACTGTGACCAAGGAGCCAATAAAGAGGACGTTTACCATAGATAAAGGAGATTCAATATATGGCATTTTATCAGAAAATGGGATACCTGAAGAGGATATATATGAGATAATAAAGGCTACGAAAGGTGTATTTGATATTTCCAGGATACTGCCTGGCCATGAAATTGACCTTATATTTGCGCCAGTGGGTGGTCAGCTTATTTCATTAAAATACGAGATATCAGAGTTCTCCAGACTGATAGTTACAATCATGAAAGATGGGATTGATGTCAAACAAGAAGATGTCGATCTGATATTACCGTCAACTTATTCCGGGACACTAAGAAAGGTAGATGTTATTGTAAAAAAAGGTGATAGCATATATGATATTCTGCATGCCTTAAATATATCTCCCTACCAGATTGATATTATATCTAGATGTGCAAAGAAGACCTTCAATCTATCGGGCATAAAGCCAGACCATGCATTAAATATCTGGATTACAGATACGTCGCCAACAAGGGTAGGGAGGCTCACTTATCAAATAGATGACCTCACAAAGCTGGTAATTGTTCCTGAAGATGGGAAATTTAAGGCAGAAAAACATACTATTGACATGGACGTAAAATATGAGAGGGCTCAAGGCAAGATAGAAAGTAGCTTATATGAGTCTGGTATACAAGCAGGTCTGGCCCCTGAGGTTGTGATGGAACTGACAGACATCTTTGCATGGGATATAAACTTTTTCACTGACATCAGGTCTGGAGATGAGTATACAGTCCTATATGAAAAATATTATATAGAAGACAAATTTAAAGGTTATGGAAGAGTCATTGCTGCCAGATTTATAAATCAGGGAAGGCAGCACATAGCCATCTACTATAATAATGGCAGCGGAATAAAGGGATATTACAACAAGGATGGCAGACCCATAAGGAAGCTATTTTTAAAGGCCCCTTTGAATTACAGGCGTATATCCTCTGGATTTTCATATCATAGGATGCATCCTGTATACCATGTAGTAAGGCCTCATCTTGGTGTAGATTATTCTGCACCAACAGGCACCCCTGTTGTTGCATTAGGTGATGGGAAGGTCATATATAAAGGTTGGTGTAATGGATTTGGAAATCAAATCAGGATTAAACACCGAGGGAGATACTATACATATTATGGTCACCTCTCCAGGTTTGCAAGGGGTATGCATGTGGGGAAGCATGTATCTCAAGGCCAGGTTATAGGTTATGTTGGAATAACTGGCGTGGCTACAGGCCCGCACCTGGATTTCAGGGTAAAACATAAAAATGGATTTATAAATCCATTGAGATTAAAACCAGTCACAGGTCCTGCTCTTAAGGGGGAGGCCCTGGCTGAATTTAAGAATATTTCAAGTAAGAGGTTTGCTATGCTGGATGATTATCGCTTTACTATTGGTATGAATGTGAGTAATTAGGGCATAACGCTTAAAAATAAGGAGGTATGGTATGGGGGGATATGCGATTATTACTATAGTAATTATAGCACTGCTGTTTTTGTTTTCTGCCATCAAGGTATTGAATGAATATGAAAGGGCAGTGGTGTTCAGACTGGGGCGTGTACTTAGTGCACCAAAGGGTCCTGGGCTTATTATCATTATTCCTATAATCGATAGGTTTGTAAGGATAGGCCTTAGGATCATAGTTCAGGATGTCCCACCTCAGGATGTAATTACCAGGGACAATGTTACAGTAAAGGTAAATGCTGTTGTATATTTCAGGGTGATAGAGCCGCTTAAATCAGTAATAGAGGTAGAAAATTATCTTTACGCTACAAATCAGCTTAGTCAAACCACGCTTCGCTCTATTTGTGGTCAGGCAGAGTTGGATGAACTCTTATCCAAGAGGGAGGAGATCAGTACCAACATTCAGAGTATCTTAGACAGGCAGACAGATCCCTGGGGCATAAAGGTCGCTGCTGTAGAGCTAAAGCATATTGACCTGCCTGATGAGATGCAGAGGTCAATGGCGAAGCAGGCTGAGGCTGAAAGAGAGAGAAGGGCAAAGGTCATAAATGCGGAAGGTGAATTCCAGGCTGCCCAAAGACTCTTCGAGGCAGCTCAGATTATCGCTAAAGAGCCTATAGCCCTGCAATTGAGATTTTTGCAGACCATAAGGGAGATCTCTTCGGAAGGTACTACAAACAGCATAATACCTATACCCATAGATATTCTGACCCCATATTTAAAGAAACCGGGGTCGTAGAGGGGATTTATTTTCTCCCATAATATGGCGGTAATTACCAGTAGATCCAATTCTGCCTTTAAGGCGTTTTTAGCGGCGAAAAAGGATCCCAATCTCATATTGCTTGAGGGCAGGCGCCTGGTAGAAGATGGACTCAGCCGAGGAATACGGCCAAGGATGGCAGCCCTTACCCTTGGTTATATAAAGGCCTATGGAGAGCTGGCTTTTTCATACATTCTGATCTCAGATAGGCTCTTTGGACTGCTAGCTGATACAGTTACCCCACAGGGTATACTTGCAGTTATTGATAAACCTTTGGCGTCTCTAGAAGACGTGTATGAGTCTGAAAAGGTGATTATCTTGGATGGCATTCAGGATCCAGGTAATGTAGGTACGATTATCCGTACTGCTGAGGCATTTGGCATCTCCGGGGTTGTTGTCACCCAGGGGACAGCCTCGCCTTTTTCAGGCAAGGCCATTCGTGCATCCATGGGGTCTTGCTTCGGGGTAAAGATTGTTAGTGCAACTCCTAATGAACTAAAGAAGTTGCCTCATAAGATTATTAGTTTGGTCCCACATGGCGAAATCTCTCTTGGTAGCAGATTGTTTGAGGGCAAGTGCGCTATCTGTTTTGGACAGGAAGGAAGTGGGGTTAGCAAGGAACTTCTAGAGATGTCGCATAAGAGCGTGTATATCCCCATGAAAGGGCCTACAGAATCTCTTAACGTGGCAGTGGCAGCAGGTATTGTTATGGCCTGTCTTCGGAGGGGCCTGTAATATCCACTGTTGTTTTTTATCAGATGGGGGAAGGTATCTCAGCTATATTGACACAGAGGGCAGTTCAGATATTGGTATAATATCTTGAAATATTGAGATGTGATGATACTGGCAAGATATATGG
>CAZVAH010000077.1:0-7230 GCA_964625035.1 uncultured Bacteriovoracaceae bacterium
TGAAGATCTTTAGGGTTATATTGGAAGAAGCTAAATAAGTTTTGATATTGCGATTTTGGATTTTGAAATTGTTTATGGTTTAGAAATTATGATTTAGGATTTTTCTACATTTAGTACGAAAATAACATATATTTTCATCTTTTTCGCCTCTAGCGGTTGTGCTTACTACACAGACATGAGGGTTTAACAAAATATTGTTTTGGCTAAGTGCACCCTATCTGGGGCAAACCATTATTCCAGCATAGAAGGCGGATATTTTTTAGTGGTTTTTTTTGGTAAGGATCTTTGGTATAAGGTAAGACATGAAAGTAAATTCCTGGATGGTAGCAGATGTAGTTACTATAAAGCCAGAAGCAGGCATTAGAAATGCACTCATGTTAATGAAAAGACACTCTATCCGCCACCTGCCCGTGTTAGAAAAAGGTGTCTTTGTTGGCTTAGTGACTCTGGGAGACCTGAAGCAGGCGATATTGGCATCCATGATTGAGCAACTAAAGGTAAAGGATGTGATGGTCCAAAATCCTTATACCATTACTCAAGATACAAGCCTGGAGAAGGCTGCCCGTATAATCTATGAGAAGAATATAGGCTGTCTCCCTGTCCTTGATAATGGTGGTCTTGTTGGAATTATTACAGTCAATGATATATTAAGGGCCTTTATTGAGATAATGGGGGTTCTAAAGGAAGGCTCCAGGATAGATGCTGTTCTCAAACATGTGCCCGGTTCATTAGATGAAGTTATATCCATTATAGAATCCCATGGCGGATTTATTATAAGCGTGGGGATGTCCATTAATGGAGAAGAAACAATTCATCACTTCAGGATATCCGGAGGAGACACATCAAATATTGCTCAAGAGTTGGTCAGCCTTGGGTACAAAAGTGTTAAGGTAATTGAATAGCATGTGACAGCCTAAGGATGCTCAGGAATCGGCTCTTAGTCATTCCTCCCCCAAAAATCCCTTAAGTCGTTAAGCACCCTCAAGTATTTTAAGCCTTTTCATAGCGTATTGTTCTCAAGAAAAAGCCTTCTTCTAATGTTAGAAGATCCCCTAACTTTTGAAACTTACTGATCTTCTCTTGATCCCTGTTCCCTGATCCCTGTTAACCGTTCCAATAGGATCTAGCCCAAATGCAACCATGACATCTGCTGTGGCCGTATCTTTTATGGATAGTACCTTTATTCTGGTTTTCTGGCCGCCTATGATAGAAATCTTAGATTTTGCAACATTTAAGCACTTTGACATAAGTTTAATCAGGGCCTTATTTGCCTTGCCTTCTACAGGAGGAGAGCTTAGGCGGATTTCTAGATAATCCCCCTTAACACCTTCTATACGATCCCTGCTGGCATTTGGGTGAACCTTGCATGTAACGAGCGTGTCGTTATTTCGTCTCTGGATCCACATTGACTATCCCGTATTAAAAGCCTGTCTTCATATGCAATCCAGTATCTATTAAGGATCTTGCAAGGGCAGTATCAAGAAATATAATGACAGCAATGACAACTATAGGAGACAAATCAAACCCACCTAGTCTCAAAAAAGGAAGCCGCCTTCTAAACCATCCCAGCACTGGCTCGGTTACACCATAAAGGAATCTCACTATGGGATTATATGGGTCAGGATTGACCCATGTAATAAGTACACCTATGATTACAATCCACATATACAGATTGAGCAGGACATGTAATACTTGACCCAAGGCTATTAATATATTTGCAACTGCGAACATCTAAACCTCCTCACAAAGGCTCTTTCATTTATTGCTTATTTTAACGCATTATTTCAAGGACTTTTTATTATACCACATATACCTTTGAAAATCTCACACATAATTTTACGCCTTGCCCTCAACAAGAGAGTTGCTATATCCCCAAAGCTTTGATAAACCTTAAGACGTGCGATTAGAGCGGATAGAGATTCACGGTTTTAAATCATTGGCAAAGAAGACAGTGCTCACATTTCCAGGGGTGATTACCTGTATTGCTGGCCCAAACGGATGCGGCAAGAGCAACATAGCCGATGCTATAAGATGGGCACTTGGAGAACAATCACCGAAATCTCTAAGGGCTGCTACTATGGAGGATGTGATATTTTCTGGGACACAAGAGATATCCCCCTCTGGTATGACTAGTGTTACTCTAGAGTTTGTTCGTGATGGTGGTTATTTCCCTAAATCTCTTGACGGATTTAATGAGATCTCTATATCTAGAAAGCTCTATAGCACAGGAGAAAGTCTCTATACCCTCAATGGTCTCAAGTGCAGATTAAAGGATATCATGGATATATTTCTGGATACGGGCCTAGGTAGAAATGGATATGCCATAATAGAGCAGGGGAAGATTGAGGATCTTGTTCAGGCAAGCCCCCAAGATATAAGGGCCCTTATAGAAGAAGCAGCAGGGATAAGTAAATTCCGGATGAAGAAGGCAGAGGTCATTAAGAGATTAGAGAAAACAACAGATAATCTTGAAAGGATAAGAGATCTTTTAGGGGAGATCTCTAAGCAGAAAGACACCTTAAAATCTCATGCTAGAAAGGCAAAAAGGTATCAAGCCCTACGAAAGGAGGCAAATGAGCTTACGCAATTATTATGGAGCTATGAGGGAAGAGAGATCAAAAAACAAATGGATGGATTCATCAGGGATGAAGCCGATATAAATGCCCAGATAAGGACAAAGGAAGATAAGATAGGAACTACTGCGGGACGATTGGAAAGATTGAAAAGTGAAGCAGGGGAAAAGAAGCAAGAAATAGAGAGATTATCAGATGCCTTACGCCAGGCAAAATCCACGCTTGAGATTACACAAAGAGATATAGTGGCCTGGCAAACCAGATTAAAGGATCTTCAATCTACACGGGACATGTTAAACTCAAGATTAGATCATAGCAGAAGATATATTACAGATATAAGAAAGCAGACCTCGGAAGAGGAAGCGGCCTTATCCAAGATAGAAGACAAGATATCTCATCTTGAAAAGGGGATTGACAAGGTGCAGCGTTCTCTTAAGGGGTTAAGATCCAAGCATGATGAGATATCAAAATCTTACGAACAGGAAAGGACGAAACTATTTGACTTAATAGGTCATACCAGGGCCATAGACCAGCGTATTGTCTCCATTAAACAAAGGGGGGGCGAGATCAATTCAAATATAAAGGCCAGGAGGGAGGAATTAGAAGATGCAACAACAAAGAGATTATCCTTAAAAAAAGAGGCTAAACTGATAAAAGATGAGATAGCTCATTTAGAGGAGTGTATGGAGGATATTCTAGGCTGCCAATGCAAACTCAATAAAGAAAAGGATGAGCTTAAAGCCCTGGTTGGGCAAGAATCCAATGGGCTTTTTAAGATAGAGCAGGAATATTCTGCAATAAATGATAAGATCGCATTCCTTGAAGGTATTATACACAAAGCGCAATCCGCAAATAGAGATAAAGCCGCTATTGACAATAGTTTAAAGAGGGTCTCGGATATAATTCAAGTAAAGGCTGGTTTTGAAGAAGCTGTGGGAAGATCTTTGGGAGGCTTCATGGATTATGTAATAATAACCGATTATACGCAAGCCCTTAATGCTATTGATAAAGACATATACCCTGGATTTATCCCCATTCATCCTTACATAGGCACCAGTAAATCGCCTGGAATATCAAGAGGCAAAGGGGTACTAGGGCATTTAAGGTCTTTCATAGAGACACATAAAGATTTTAGTGATGTGGCAGATGTACTCACGGACGGTATGCTGGTTGTAGAAGATATAGATGCTGCCTTAGATATCTGGCACAAGAAAGAGTATTTATCCAACATGGTTACAAAAGATGGGAGGGTCTTAGAAAAGACAGGAGTGATAAAGACTGCTACAAATAATACAAAGTATGTGGATGTGCTAAAGGCAAAGACCGAAAAGGAGGCACTTGTTAAAGATAAGGATACACTCTCATTAAAGATAAAAGACATCAAGGCAGATATTGAAGATAAAGAGACAAAGATGGTTGGCCTCCTGGCCAGAATTCAGGCATTGGAAGAGGAGATAACACAAAAAGATACGCAATTGAATATATTAAGGAGCAAAATTGTTAGCCTTCAGGGTCAGATAGATCGCGAGAATGATAGAACAGTAGCTTTTGAGCAAGACATAGATATGTGGTCAGTGTTGAAAGAACGGCTCGACAAAGACCTAATAGATGCCAGAGACAGGAAGGATGATATTGATTGCAAGATAGAGGGGAGGCAGGTTCGAGTTAAAGAGTTAGAGAAAACCAAAGAAGATATGATGCTCCTTATTGAGGAGAAAAATAATGACCTTCAAAAAGATATGATGGCCATTCAGGAATTAAAGATATCATCTGCATCGAAAAATGAACGGCTGAATAAATTAAGCGAGCAACTGAAAAAAGAGGAGGCCACCGCTAAAGATGATGAAGAGAGATTAATTGATATTGATAAAAATGAAGATAAAATAAAAGAAGCAATATCCATCCATAATGCTACTATAGGAAAGACTCATGTTGAGATCAAGGAATTGGAAGACCAGTATAATTCTATTTTGTCTGAATACAATAAGATTTTAGAAGTGATAGCCACGCTGGATGACGCTATATCCTCACTGAAAAAGGAATTATCTGTCCTGGAAAGAAAACTGGATGAAATTGTTCTTAAATATAGGCAGCAGGAGATTGCCTTTAACATGGTACTCAAGAGGATAAAGGCCAGGTTTGGTGGAGATATCTCTCCTATTCCAGATGGGTTTGGTCCTGATAATGCAGCACGTAAGATTGTTAGTCTCCAGGCTAGGATTGAAAGGATGGGGCAAATAAATTTCACATCGATCGAGGGCTATGAAGAGATACAATCAAGGTGGGACGATTTAAACAACCAGTATCAAGATCTTATGCTATCTAGCACCAGACTAAAGCAGGTAATATCAAATGCAGAAAGACAAAGCGCAAAAGAATTTAAGTCCACGTTTACCAAGGTAAAGAAAAATTTTTCTAAGATCTTTACCGAACTTTTTTCTGGTGGCAAAGCAGGCCTGATTATCCAGGATGGAGATTCTGTAGAGGGTGGCATAGAGATTATGGCATGTCCTCCACATAAGCGTTTGAAGAGGATGGCATTGCTTTCAGGGGGTGAAAAGAGCCTGGGTGCTATTTCTTTGATATTTGCATTATTTAAAACCAAGCCATCGACCTTTTGTATCCTGGACGAGGCAGATGCCTCATTAGATGATGTAAATATAGAGCGATTCAAACGGCTGGTAAAAAGATTTTCAAATGAATCTCAGTTCATTATTATTACACATAACAAACAGACCATGACAATGGCAGATGTTATCTATGGTATTACCTCTGAGATGCCTGGGGTATCAAAGATGGTGTCCATGGATTTACAGTAATATGAGTAAATATGAGTAATAAAGTTCATTTTTTTGGAAAAATTTTTCTTTTTTTTAGTATATTTTATTTAAAGAAGGGCTATTTTCATAAGGTTTTTATGTGCACGCATATTGCATAAGAAGCTGTGAGATTAAATGATATGGAGGCTAGATGATATGCCGCGGGTAATAGCTGTGACATCAGGCAAGGGAGGCGTGGGGAAGAGCAATTTTGTGCTCAATGTTGGAATTGCACTTGCTATGATGGATAATAAGGTGCAGTTGTTAGATGCAGATCTTGGACTTGCCAATCTGGATGTGCTTCTAGGTGTGAGAACCAATTACAATCTTGAAGACGTGGTTATGGGGCAGGCAAGTATCGAAGATATTATCTTAAAGACAGACTATAAAGTGGAACTTATCCCTGGTAGTTCTGGTATGGAGTATATGGCAGATCTACCAGGAGAGAGGGTGAATAGACTAATAAAATCAGTTATGAATGCCTCAAAGGACGCGGATTTTCTTATTGTGGATACAGCATCTGGTATTTCTTCTTCTGTGGTTTCGTTTCTTATGGCTGTTCCAGAGGTGATTGTAGGGGTAAACACAGAGCCTACATCCCTTACTGATGCCTATGCCTTGATTAAGGTACTTAAGAAGAATGGTTTCTCAGGAAAGATTTCCATGTTTTCCAGTATGGTCAAGGATGGCTCTTCAGGGAGATTGATTTACAAAAAGATATCCTCAGCTGCACACCGGTTTCTGGGCTCTCATGTAGATTATATAGGGAGTGTGTATACAGATGCCAAATTACTTAAGGCAGTTTCAGCCCAGGTGCCTGTTAGTGTGAGATTTCCTACATCTGATATTGCCAGGTGCTATCGAGGAATTGCGACCACATTGTTAGGTAAAAAATTACCTTCGGCAGATTTTGAAAGGTTCTGGGAGAGGACCATACGCATGATGATGAAAAAACCAAGGGCAAAGAGCTATCGGGCAGTATCATTTAATGGAGAAAACAGGGTCAAGGAATTAGAGGGTGTTATAAATGATATCTTGGGTGAACAACGCAGGACACGCTTGTTATTAGAGCGTTTTATATTAAAGATGGAACAGGCTGTCACAGAGACAGAGACCAAAAAGGGCCCTGTTGTTTGATTGCTACAATTAATACTCCTTGTGGGGTGCTATACATCTCAGGGGGGGCATATCTTATAGATAAGATTTCATGGACACCTATTGAAGGCTCAGTAGACAAAGATAGTATTGGCTGGGTTGTCAAGCCAATAGAAGCATATTTTTCTGGTTATGGTAGAGTTTTTCCAGGGCATCTTTCTTTGATAAAAGGTAGACCTGTATGGACTAGAAAAAAAGTTGAATTTTCGGCACAGAATATCTCTCAACAAATTCTGATATTGATATCCAGCATACCGTATAGCCATACCATGAGCTATGGGGAGGTTGCATCTAAGTTGGGGAATGCCCGTCTTGCCCGGGTAGTAGGGCAGGTATGCAAGAGGAATCCTTTACCTATATTGATACCCTGCCATCGGGTTGTAGGTAAGAATTCTATGGGCGGGTATGCAGGAGGTGTAGCAAAGAAACGTCTTCTTCTTGATCTTGAATCTGGACCTATTCCCATGAACCCAACCAATAAAATCAAATAATGATACCTGTCAGTAGTCCGTTGTTTATTTGTCCGTTGTAAACCCCACAGATAATATGATTTCCTCCAAATACACAACTGACCACGGACAACTGACAACTATTTTCATATAAACCTGCATGTCCTTTTGGACACAACCAAGGATGAAAATGGGAGTTAGATTCAAGGAGATAAGGCTTTATTCACCACAGAG
>CAZVAH010000078.1:0-7175 GCA_964625035.1 uncultured Bacteriovoracaceae bacterium
CGCCTATATTCGGCGCAGCGGACTCGCAATGACCGTTGTGGAAACCCTATAGCAAGCTGCAGGGTATTACCAAGTTAATCTATGCCTGCAAGTTTTTTAACAATGTTCTCTCTCAATTTAATATCATATTGTAAGGTTATGACGATCTGTTCCATAATGGGGGAACCACCACCGTGATAAGCACCATAACTGCCTACTCCTGCTGCACTTGAACATGTCATATCCGCATAGAGCAACCAGAATTTTATCTGCTCTTCAACAGGTATATCAGGGTTTCGCCTAAGATATTTATCAAGGAAGGGTTTTAGCTCCGGATTTACAAGATCTCCTTCATACGGAAAGGTTGAAGGTATACCCCCTGCGATGTTACAGAGCATCTCTGCTTCGTGGAATACAGCTTCCCCTGTTAAGCACCTGCCCACGTTAGAATAGATAGATTCAGGGATATAGCCCCCGGCGCCATAAGGACAACTTCCAAGGCCTGGAATGTATACCTCGGGCTTTCCCAATTCAGAAGCTGTAAACCCTGCTGCATACCCCAATTCAGTAACCTTGATTATCTCTGCAAACATCTCTCTGACATGCGGGGATTTTCGAATCCCATTGTATCTTGCAGCCAGTGAAGCAAGACCAAGAAAGACATCACCTATTGCAGGCTTACAACCTGAATAACTGTGACGATGAAAAAGCGCAAAGAGCAGGGCACAGATAGTACCATGATCATTTTCTCCACAGAGGAAAACCCTTTCCCATGGGACAAATACATCATCAAAGATGACATAAGAATCAGTATATCCACCTTCAAAGCCCCTTGGTATGTGTTCTCTCTTGCGGAAATTATGGATGGTGACGACCTGTTTTACACCTTCATAATCCGCAGGAACAGCAAAGGCCACTGCATAATCCTTTTCATCAGGCCCAAGTGCCCTGGTAGGCACAACTAAGATCTCATCAGCTACAGAGGCCTCTGAAATATGATTTTTGCATCCCCTTACAACAATACCGTCGCTTCTTCTTTCCACCACATGCAAGTACATATCAGGATCAGTTTGCTGTGCAGGCCTTTTCATCCTCTCTCCCTTGACATCTGTCTGGGCGCAGCAGCCAACGAGATCATTTTTCTGGAAGTTCTCCAGCCATTTAAGGAAGTTTTTGTGATATTCTGTGTTGCCATTGTTGGCCTTGTCAGCCTCAAAAGATACAGCATTTAGAGCATTTGTGGCATCTATCCCCATGCATCGCTGTATGCAGAATCCGACCTTGCGGCACAGTATACGCGTCATGTCTTGTTTCTTATGCAGGTCCTGCGTGCTTTGATGCACATGGCAAAACCTGTTGATCTTTTCTCCAATAAGATGTGAGGTTGCAGTACATAAATCAGCTGTCTCAGGGTCACGGGCAGCATCAAAGGTAAGCCCCATAACATTTAAGGTGGGCAACTGACGCTCGTCATTCCTGTCTATCTTTTCTCCATTATGATACAAATTCCTCCTCATTTTTCTCAGACCTTCAACATATTCCTCTTTTGTTCTCATAGATTGCCTCCTTCCTTTCTAATCTAAAGATTTAAATCGATTATTGATCTTTTCACTAAACACTTAGATATTTTATGCCTTTGCCGCCTAGAAATAGCAAGCAAAATCGATCTTGGGGACCCTATCTGTCATATCCTGCCAGGTATAATATATTGCTTGAAAAATGGAGGCTTCACAGGTAGTCTGCGCTAATGATGAAAAGATTTGTGCCCTTTATATTTGGAATCTTTCTCCTTTTAGGATCTCATGAATCAATAGCCATGAGCTATGAACAGGAACACGATATCGCGGCAGAATTCATTTCATGGCTGGATTCAAGAAACCTTATTATTTATAACAAAGAGATCACATGGACACTTCAGACATTAACAGACCAGTTGGCTGATCAGATAAAAGAGCCTGTCTATAACTATAAAATCCATCTTGTAAGAGATCAATCTGTGAATGCATTCGCCATACCTGATGGTCATATCTTCATAAACCTGGGAACCCTGCTTTTTGTGAAAGATATTGATGAACTTGCATCTGTCATAGGCCATGAAATGGGGCACTGCCAGTTAAGACATATACCTGAAACCATGGCTGCCCAAAAGAAAATCACTATTGCCACAATAGTAGGGTTTCTGGCAGGAACATTGCTTTCTTCAAAAAACCCTGAGGTGGGCGGCGCCCTCATCTTTTCATCCTTAGGGGGAGGTGAAAACCTTAGGCTAAAATATTCCAGGGTCCACGAGAATCAAGCGGATGAATTCAGTAGAAACATACTACCTTCTGCCGGGTTTGATCCGTCTGGAATGGCTAGATTTCTCATTAGATTGCGCACACTTACATCTGCATCAGATGTGCCAGAATACCTGCTCACCCACCCATATATACAAAAACGTATAGCATCTGTACAAAAGGAGGCAGCTAGCCCAAGACCAGAAAAGAAATTCTGGTCATTATATGCCTCTGCTTCTGGACTGCTCTTATCCGAAGAAAAAGCAAAGGTAAGGATAAAAAAACTTCCAGAGCCCTACAGCAGGCTCGCCCTGGGCATATTAAAGGTTCGGTCTAATCACCCAAAAGAGGGTCTGGCATTGCTAGATGGGATAGAGACTCCCCAGGCCTATGCATGGAAAGGGCTTGCCCTATACTCAATGGGAAAGACAGAAGAAGCAATACCATACCTGAAAAGATACAGTTTGTCTTTTGAAGCAAACCTTGCACTGGCAGATATTATGGAAAAAAATGGGCAAGTAGAAGAGGCTATAAGGGTGCTGCTGCCCTTTAAAAAGCACCATCCAAGGGTTTCCTATAAGATGGGTATATTATACCAGAAATCAGGGGATATGTGCCTGGCTCATGTGGCATTTGCCAGGTATTTTTATTACACAAAAAATTACAAGGCAAGTCTTTACCATGTGGACAAAGCGCTTTCATGCAATAATAAACTTGAAAGAGAAGTTCAAGAGGAAATGAAAGCTATAAAAGACACAATGAAAAGGCAATGACTACCAGATATATAATTTAAACGTAACTACTCATTCTTTCTTTGTGCCTCTGTGCCTTTGTCCCTTTGAACCTGAGCAGTTACTTATATCTAAACATAGCCTTTATCTTGTTTATATCAAAGACCTCACCTTCTCCGGTATCCTCGCAAAATGCCTCTACAAAAAAGTTTCCTGCCTGTCTATACATGTAGATGGGACTTATCTTCTTCATCTGTATCTCCCCATAGCCTTTTTTTGGGTAAAATATTATAAGTTGACTTCTATCATCTATAGCCTGTTGAAAGATTTCTGTCCTCTCAGCACCATAGGGCAGGGGAATAACCATACCATACGGATATATACCATCTGGATATACATACCTTTGCCTGGATCGTGCAACGAGTTTCAGTGGTAAGCTTTTACCCCAATCTATACCTACATCTGTATCATCTGTATCAAAAGAAGTATCTGAAGTATTGACCATTATGCCTTTTTTATCAAGAGATGTAATAATATCATCTTTGCTTTTGTCGGGAATTCTGTATATATCAGGTAATATCTCTTTAAGCTCGCCGGGGGTTCCACCTTTGCCCCCTTTTATCACAAGGAATGTGCCCTTTATAATATGGGCTTGTCTAAAAGCATCCATCCACCCTTTTATAGTCTTTGCCACATTATCAGCCACTGTATGCTTAGAGATACGATCTAAGAACTGCAATATCTTCTCAAGTGTCCATCCATTCTTAAGCCCACGTAATACAGATGCCCTTGTAATCCTGTAAATACTAACTGTATCAGCCTTTTCTATGTCTGCAATCTCACCGATATTAAGATGATCAACAGGATCAAAATCTATAGGCACCAGAATCTCCATGGTGGGTTGAATGATTATCTCTTCCTGATATTCTTCAAGGGGGATTTCTACTTTACCTGTGCACAGTGCAGTATAGGTATCTTTTTCAAACCTGATCCATTGTCTTTTGGTATCCTCTTCCAATATCCCTAACTCCAGCCATAAAGAAATCAAATCAGAAACCTTTGCATCTGCATCTGAAAGCACTGGGTAGTGTTGTTTAAAATATAAGAAAAGAACCCTGGATAACCATTTTCTAAGAACTGTCCCGTCCCCTATAAGGGTGAAAACTTCTGTCTCTAATCCAGAAAACCCTTTGCAGGACTCAATAAAGCGCCAGATGCGGTAGCGTAGGTCACCATCCAATGCAAGTCCCATGGTACACCCTGGATTTATGACTAGCATGTTATTCTTTTCTTCTATACAGCCAAGTGCCACCAATTCCCAATAAATACGAGGCACATCTGCTATCAGGCCAAGTAGCTCCTCAAACAGATTCCATCCTCTCTTGTATGGCTCCGTACCAGATCTACATCTCAATCTTCTAGATCTTATCACGTTTGTCATGAGTATATGCATGTGGATATCAGCCCTATGACCCTTTTGCCATACCAGATCCTTATCGGGTAGGTTATGGGCAGTCACCATGTCATTTATTATTGAAAAGAGTGACGGAAGCATTATTACGACTTCCCGTCCAGTAAGGCCCCCCTGAAATACCAACCCTAATTCCCCAAGTCTAGCAAGACCTGTCTTCAAGGCATCTACCTCATGTTGGTAGATACTGGAGAATACAGACCAGTTTACCTCACCACCCAATTCATAAAGATCTATCAATATTGCCTTGTCTTCTGGTTTAAGATTATTGAGTAAGCGTTTCAATCTATTGGTATCACACAGGCTTCCTGCAAGTCTTTTAGCACTGACACTCTCTCCAAGGATTTGAGATGATATAAGATCTACCATATACGCCGGGAGACTGGCGATAAGTTCATGAGTTGAAATTTTCATATGACCAGTCCTCTATCATATATTTATACCCCTGCTCTGCGAGAAAAATCTGGCGTTTATGTGCAAATATCTCCTCTGGCGAGCGTGCTGTCACCACACTATAAAACTTAGAAATCCTTTTCTTTGGCCTGAGTATTCTCCCCAGGCGCTGTGCCTCTTCCTGCCTGGATCCAAATGTGCCAGAGACCTGGATTGCAACCGATGCATCAGGCAAATCAATTGCAAAATTTGCCACCTTGGAGACAACCAATACAGGAATATCTCCCTGCCTAAAGGCCTGATAAAGCTTATCTCTCTTATAATTCGTTGTAGAGCCTGTGATCAAAGGGGCCTTCAATAGGGATGCTATTCGCCTTAACTGGTTTATATATTGCCCTATTACTAATATAGGCTCGCCATGATAATCTTCTATGATCTTCTTTACCACTATATCCTTGTACAGGTTCTCTGAGGCTATTCTGAACTGGGCCCTATCGGTTGCATTATCGTACTCTATCTTGTTGCTCTGTGGGAAAGGTAGTCTGATCTCATAGCAAATAGCCTCTGCAATGAATCCTTTCTGCTCAAGTTCCTTCCATGGAACATCATAACACTTGGGCCCTATCAGAGAAAAGGTATCTTCCTCCAGGCCATCTTCTCTTATCAAGGTTGCAGTAAGGCCTAGCCTGCGCTTTGCCTGTATCTCCGTAGTGGCCCTAAACACAGGTGCAGGCAGTACATGAACCTCATCATACATAATAAGACCCCAATTCTTTACCTGCATAAGATTCATATGTTCAAAGGGTGCGTTCTTTGATTTTCGATATGTAAGGATCTGGTATGTAGTAATGGTAACTGGCCTTATCTCCTTCTTAATCCCTGTATATTCCCCGATATCCTCCCTTTTAAGGAACGTCTTATCTATAAGTTCTGCTATCCATTGATGCACTGCAGCAACATTGGTGCACAAGATGAGTGTATATGTTTGAGCTTTAGACATTACACCCATACCCACTATGGTCTTTCCTGCACCGCATGGCAGCACAATAATCCCCTGACCACCACGCGGCCCGCCACCTGCCCAGAACTGTTCTACTGCCTCTATCTGATATTGCCTGAGTCCAAAGACCTTGCCAGAAATGGCTACATCCCTTAAACAAAAAGACAATGCCTCCCCTGGTTCATAACCCACCAGGTCATCCACAGGATAACCTGTCTTTATAAGAGTATGCTTGAATCTGCCCCTTACATCCCCCGGAATAATAAACCTCTTGGTGAGATCACTCTTAAGGATAAAGGCCTTTATCCTTGAATTTGATGTAATCTCATCAAACAAATGAGGGGAATTTACCTCTACCACAAGGGTATTATTATCTCCCTTGGTAAGCCTTATCGCACCAAAGCGGCCAAATGCATCCTTTATCCTGTATACCACTCCTGGGGGCAAATCATACCTGGAATATCTTCCAAGGCGCTCAATTATTTCATCACATTTCAACCCTGTGGATGCGGCATTCCAAATACTAAGTGGGGTAATCCTATACGTATGGACATACTCAGGGGATTTTATAAGCTCAGTAAACGGCAATATAGCATCCCTTGCCTGCTCATAGACAGAAGTTTGGACCTCTAAGAGTATGCTCCCATCACTCTGGACTATAATAGGTTTGTCATTATCCATCGAAACAATAAAGTATCACACATACCCACGCAGAAGGTCAAGGGTTCATTTTGGCAGGTCTGTTAAAAATCCTAAATACTAATCCGCCAAGCTGTGGCGGACTCGTAAATAGCTCCACTATGCCGACACATCGGCAAAAAATTGTCGGCGCTAGCGCCTAATCCCTATCCTGCCATATCCCCAGACCTTTAGCCTTGGCCTGACTTTCATAGGTGACAAAAAGGTCTTTGTATTTGAAGTCAAATCGAGTATATGCCTTTGCCCAACCATCCTTTATAATACGGCCATTCATAAGCGTGCCATCAGGAAGATATACATAGGCAAGCGTCCTATTATATTTATCAAATGGTTGCGGGCCAACTGAGACCTTTACCTTTTTCCCGTATGCCAATCTCTTCAAGTACTGCCTGCTTTCATATCCAAAAGGCTCTGCTTTACCATAAGGGGAGTCCACCTCCGGGGCATCTACACCTATAAGACGGATAACAGTACCATCATCAATTTTTATTGTATCACCATCATAGACCTCTATTACTTCATGGACATCAAGCGCCTTTGCTAAATGTAACAGCACAACCAGTACCATAACGACCAAGACAATCAAAGGCCAGCGTATATAATCTTTCATTACATACCACCATTAT
>CAZVAH010000079.1:0-7172 GCA_964625035.1 uncultured Bacteriovoracaceae bacterium
GGATATCTGACAGCCTTGCGTGAGTTGGAGAAACAGAACAAAGTGAAAATTTTTGAGGCATACCGACCCTATCTAGGTGGTGTTGTTCACGAGTCCTCTTTAGTGATATGGCGACCACTATAATAAAAATTTAAAGGACACATGGAGCCAAATAATGATTAAATCTGAAGTGTTAAAAAGCTTCACAGGGAAAAATATCCTTGTGACTGGTGGCACTGGCCTTATTGGAAGGCAGGTAGTAGACATACTATGTGGTGCCGAAGCACATGTCAGAATAGTCTCTCTGGATAAAGTCAAGGTCAGCGAAAAGGCAGCACATATATTTGGGGATCTTACCGATTTTGATTTCTGCAAAGAAATCACTCGTGGCATAGATTTTGTTTTTCATCTGGCCGGAATAAAGGGTTCTATAGGGGTTTCAACGACTAAACTTGCCAGCCATTTTATCCCTACATTAATGTTTAATACCAATACCCTGGAGGCCTGCAGGATCAACAGGGTGCAAAAGGCAGTTTTCACCAGTTCAATCGGTGCATATCCCAGTGCTGAAGTGTTCAAGGAAACGAATAATCAGGATCTTCCACCTATGGACTTTGCAGGCTGGGCAAAAAAAATGGGCGAACTCCAGGTCTATGCATATAAGATCCAATATAGCATGGAAAATTTTGCCATAGTCCGGCCCAGTAATGTGTACGGCCCGGGAGATAATTTCGACCCTGAAAATGCAATGGTTGTACCTTCATTAATGTACAGGATATATCACAGGGAAGACCCCTTGGTTGTCTGGGGCGATGGTTCAGCAATCCGCGATTTTGTATATTCGAAAGATGTCGCTGAAGGGATAGTCCTGGCCCTTTATCATGGTACTAAAGGAGGATTCGTTAATCTGGGAAGCGGGAGGGGATGTTCTATAAAAGAGCTTGTCGAAACTCTCCACACCTTTATCGGTTTTAATTATGAATTCGACACCACAAAGCCTGCCGGATTCCCAAAGAGGGTTATGGACATCACCCTTGCAAAAAAAATGATTGATTATAATCCCACGACCACCTTATTGGAAGGGCTGAAAGAGACCTGGAACTGGTATATAAACAACCAGGACGAATACCTTCACAAGAAGAATTATTTCAAGGACTAAAGATATGGAAATATCAAGAACCAAGCTTGATGGTGTTCTCTTAATAAAACCACCTACTATTTTTGAAGACTTTAGAGGTCTATATATAGAAACATACAATGAAAAACTTTATCAAAAGGCAAAAATTAATGTCAAATTTGTTCAGGATGATATTTCGGTATCTTATCGAAATGTACTAAGAGGCATACACGGAGACTGCCAGACATGGAAACTAATTTCCTGTCTCTTTGGAAAATTTTATCTTGTGGTTATCAATTGGGACAAAACTTCTTCTCAATTTGGTCAATGGGAATCTTTTGTTTTGTCCGAGCATAATAGGTTACAGGTATTAATACCTCCTAAGTTTGGAAATGGGCACTTGGTGTTAAGCGAGCAGGCAATCTTTCACTACAAACAATCCACATATTATGATCGTGCAGGCCAATTCACTATTGTCTGGAATGATCCTAAACTAAATATTTGGTGGCCGATCAAGGATCCGATTGTCTCAAGAAGGGATGAGGGATGATATGGCTATCATAGCCAAACTCATACTTGAGATATTGCCAAGAGATGAAAAGATAACTGTGATAGATTGTGGCGCAAAGGGAGGTGAAGAAGGGGCAAGGTGGTCTTTCTTAGGAGATAGGCTTGTGCTCTTCGGTTTTGATCCTGAAGAAGATGAATGTACAAGGCTTAATACCTCTGCCGAGGCACAGGGCCTTCACCATTACTACTATCCGTATTGCCTTGCAAAGGATGATCAGAAAAAGTGGAAGTTTTTATATGACAAAGCAGGAATACTCCCATTCTCTTTATAGACCGGATGTACATCAAATTTTAAGGTGGAAACAATGCTCGGTCCAAGAATTCATCAGGGATCAGGACTATCTCAGCATCGATAAAATTATCGATAAAATTATCGATGTCCCCACGATGAGCTGGGACTTTTGGGCAAGATCGAACAATATTCTCGATGTAGATTTCATTAAATTGGATACCCAAGGAGCAGAACTGGAAATATTGATGAGGGAAAGGAGTTGCTAAAAGGTGTACTTGCCCTTGGGGTGGAGGTGGAATTTGTTCCCATATACATCGGATAGCCTTTGTTTAGCAATATAGATATATTTCTGTGCCATCAGGGGTTTACCTTTTTCAATCTCATTTTTGCCCATGGGACTCACTTTGTGGGCCGTATGGCATCTCCCATCATGGTAATGCAGAGGGGTAATGAGATTATGTCACGTCAGATAGCGGGGCATCTGATTACAACAGATGCCGTATATTACCGTGATCCGGTCAGTCGTTTAAACACGAGAGATTATTCAATGAACGATATTCTGAAACTGATATGCATATCTGAGTTGACTGGGCAAGTAGAATATACATTTGAACTATTGACATGGCTTAAGAGTGTGCTGACTGGCCAAGGGGATGTACGTAATGCAGAGACAATAGGGCAGGTATACACTCTGGCAGAAAGGTCTTATAACAAGAAAGATAGGCATATTCCATGAGGACAAAGAAACCGGTCGATAATCCACAGCACATTAGCCTTCTTGCTCCTACAAGAAACAGGACAGCTAAGTTGGAAAGGCTGTTTGATTCCATTGAAAAAAATACCAGCGACAAGACCCTTGTAGATATATGGCTATACATAGACAGTGACGACCGGACAACCAGAGATTTCATCGATCAGTTAGGCCAGTACACTTTCAAAATCAAATCCATAGTTGGTGAAAGGACAAAAAGCCAAGGTGAGATGGTCAATATACTGTGGAGAAAGAGCACAACGAATGCGGGTATATATATGCCTGTCCCGGACGATTATGTATTTGTAGTAAATGCCTGGGATGAAGTCGTACGGGATACATTCAACCGTTTCCCGGACAGGATCTTGCTTGCATATCCTGAAGACCCAACGGCATCTCCGAATCAGGTAACCTTTATTGTGTTGAGTGCTGAATGGATAAATATACTTGGGCGTATTGTAACCGACTATTTTCCATTCTGGTTTGACGACACATGGCTAGATCAGGTCTCACAGATGGTACAGAAAAAGATAAAGTTGAATATAAAGATGTCCCCCCAGGGGGGGAAAGGTGAGACCCCACGTATGAAGAATCTGCTGTTCTGGCAAGGTTTTTTTGACAACACCATGGATGAGAGAATAGAGGATGCAAGAAAGCTAAGGGGGGCAATATATCAGAAGGGCTCTGTTGAGTATAAAAGAAGCGAGGAAGAGGGGAACAGGCTAGCCCGGGTTTTTCGCGCAAAGGCTGTAAGTGAAGACGTACTGATGAATATGGAGAAAAATCTTTCTGATCCTTCCTGGTATCATGATCCGCATAAGATAGTTGATTACATGATTATAGAAGGTAATGCCGTCAACCATCTCTTGCAGAAATTAGGTCCAATGTTTGACCAGAATAGGTATAATGAGGCATTAGATATCCTGAAGACTATCCTGTATTCATCCCGGGATATAAAAGATTTACATTACTTGCGTTCTGTTTGCCTGAATACCCTGGGACGTAGACAGGAGGCTGAAATAGCTGCACTTAGAGAATTGGAACTGCAACCAGGGGATTACAAGACACTGCATCTGCTTGAAGAGATGGCCCTAGGAGATAATAAACACGATGTGTTAGGTATGAAAGGACAAGATACAGAAGAATTCAATAAAAAAGGTGAGGTGCTCTTTGCTCATGGTGATCTTAACGGCGCACTAAATGCTTTCACAAAGGCCATTGAAACAGACCCAAACTGTACAACGGCATATAATAATATTGGTGTATTGCACTGGCAGGATAGCATTCAGAAGGCACTCTTTCATTTTAAAAAGGCATTAGAGCTTGACCCGGATAACAAAGATGCAGTCTTGAATATTGGCGACTTATACAAAAGCCTAGATCAATATGACAATGCAAGAAAAGTCTATTCATCATATCTACTCCGACACCCCAATAATAGTGATATTGCACAATTATTGTCATACGCAGAGGAAACCAAAGATATAAAATCGAACAGCATACAAACGAATAATACAAAACACAGCAAGACAGGGATAATTATTTTTGGTCACTCCAGATTATTGCTTTTGCGCAATCTGCTTGAGTCTTTGCGTCGACAGGGGACAACCAATGACATTCACGTATGGCTGGATGGGCACCATGGTCGAGCTTCGCTTAAAGGGCCTGTAGAAACATGCAGGGAAATTGTTAAGAAAGAATTCCCACAAGTTCATCTGACAGTAATGAACGGTAATATCGGAATAGAAAAAATGACCATTGATGGGCTCGATTTTATGGCCCAACACTATGAGAGGATTATCGTGCTTGAAGATGACTGCTTCCCCGTGAAGGGAGCAATTGCCGAGTTTGAGAAGGAGCTTGACGAAATCGAGTCCAGACAGGAGATCTACTCGGTCTACGGGCACCATTTCCTCACGGAATCGGAAGGGGAAACCATCACTCGTTTTCAAGGCTGGGGGTGGGCCACAACAAGGGAAAAACTGCTTCCGATTTTAGCGGAGATTAAGCGATGTTTTGCTATGTCTGAGCCTGATTTTCTGTGGTGGGTCCGTCAGAGCTTAACACCAGAGGTAATAAAGAGGCTTGATGTCACGCCAGGTCGCAACTGTGTTCCAGTGATAACTTCATTTTTTTGCTGGGATGGCTGCACTTGTCTGATTACGGCCATGCGTGGGCTTGTACATAAAAAGACCAGAAAACGTGTTATTTATAATTGTGGAATGGGTGGTGACAGTACTCATTTTCAACAGAATGATAGATTTCGTCAACCACCTTTCAATATGATATCTCCAGAAGAGGTCTGGGACTACTTCCATATCCTGGAGAAGTCTCCTGAGAATTCATCTCCTGCTGTCATAACCAATCATTTGACAAGCGGAGAGGATGAGCTCGTTGTCGACGGCATCAGGTTTGTCGGATTGAGACGCACAACCCATAACAACAACTCTGTGGGATATAATTCTCGTTACGTCATCAAAATCGAACATGAAAAACTCGAGGAAAAATTGAGATCCCTCGCCGAGGAGGCTGAGGTATTGAAATATCTCAATGCGAGAGATTGCGTCTCCTGTCCTAAGTTAGTGGGACAGGGCACGTTAGCGACAGGTGAAGCGTATATGATCCAAGAGAGGGTTGAGGGAAAGCCAATCCTCCATACGGCCGACATGGTGTTTTCAATCCTCGAACAAAAAAGCATGGGGGTGTGTCAGGGAGACTTTAAACGAGACAACTTTGTATTATCAAATGATGGTTTCTGTTATGTGATAGATTATGACCAAGCGATTATTGACCAAAGCATTGCATACATGGGTAATATAGAATATCTGGAGTGGGTTGAGCACTACTTCTCTAAAAGATGGAATGTCGAACTGTATCACTTCATGGGTTCTACCAAAAATGAAGTGCTCTCGCTTTTCAAAAATGATGCCTTTAATCTTGCCCAGACAACGATCTTTCAAAAACAGATCACCACGGATACCGACACGGGTATCTATCACACGCTCAATACCGATAGGCTCTTTATCCAGGGGGTTCGGGACATCAAAGCTCGTTCTTCCTCCCTGGATAAAATTGTATTTGCACGTGACGAGCGTGTTCTCGATGTGGGATGCAATGTCGGACTTTTGTGTCATTACCTTTGTGACCGTGGATGTTGGGTGACCGGTATCGACATGGACAAGAAGATAACGATTTCCGCCAAAATGGTTGCAAATATTTTGCACAAGGACATCGAATTCAAATGGCAAGATCTCGATACAGACAGACTCGAAGTGGATTATGATACCGTCTGCCTCTTTTCTGTGATCCACCATGTCAAACATTTTAGGGAGGTCACGGAGAATATTGCCCGGAGGTGCCGAAGAATTATAATTGAGAGTAGGCTGAAGGAATCTGGTAGTAAGCCCGTTCAGGGAAAATGGACCAACACCACCGCTTGGAATTTTAATTCCATCGAAGAGATGGCCTCCTTTTTTGAGACTATCTTCCCAGGATTTAAGATTTATGGCTATCACGGCAGTGGGGATAGAGAACGCCACATTATGAGCCTTGTGAAACCACGATAACAGACAAGGACAATCAACAGTTGACCTGTCCAATTGAAAACATCCAGAGGTGAGCAGAATGTCACATATAACACAATGGCCTCGTATTTCGGTGGTGACGCCTTCTTTCAATCAGGTCGCCTACCTGGGGGAATGTATCGACTCGGTCATAAGCCAGGACTACCCCAACCTTGAGTACATAATAATGGATGGAGGGAGTAATGACGGATCAGTTAAAATTATAAAAAAATATGAACAACATCTAACTTATTGGCAAAGCAAAACTGATCAAGGGCAGTACTGGGCGATTAATGAGGGATTTAAAAGATCTACCGGCGAAATTATGTGCTGGTTGAATTCTGATGATAAATTTCACCCAAATTCTTTATTCTACGTGGCGCATATATTCAACCAGTTTAAACATGTTCAGTGGATTATGGGACGACCAACTGTATTGGATAAGAATGGTATTTTGACCTCTGTTATTGACCCCTTACCTCAATGGTCGCGTAGTAGATATCTAGCTCGTGATTATGGGCCTCCCCATATCCAACAAGAATCCACTTTTTGGAGACGCGCATTATGGGAGAAGGCTGGTTCCTGCTTAGATACCAATTTAGACTATGCAGGGGATCTTGAGTTGTGGAGTCGCTTTTTTCGTTTTGCAGAATTATATACAGTTGATATCCTCCTTGGTGGTTTTCGCTCGCATCCAAAACAAAAGACCGCAACAATGATGAAAGAATATGATCGAGAAGCGAATCAAATTATAGATAGAGAAATAGAAATGTTCAACAAAAGTAATGAGCCCCTTCATCCAGCTCCTGATCCAATAGCTTTAGCTAGCATCCTTACAAAAGGAGATCTGAACCAGCAAGGCGAAGACCTATTTGCAAAGGGTGATATGGAAGGTTCATTAAACGCCTTTACAGAGGCACTTGATATAGACCCTAACTATGTAGAAGCCCATAACAATCT
>CAZVAH010000080.1:0-7102 GCA_964625035.1 uncultured Bacteriovoracaceae bacterium
GGCCTGGGCCAAATCCATGAATTGATTACCCAGCTCAGGGGGCGTGCTGGCAAAAGACAGGTTAGAAAACACAGACTTGCAATGGCTGAAAATGGTGGCGGCGCATTAGGTGTGGAAGAGGCGGCTATGTGCATGCATATATTTGAGGCACCATCTAAGTAATATAATAAAATATGTAACTACTCAGGTAGATAGGCTGTAGGCATTTAGGCTGTAGCACCACAGGAGGGAATCATGCGTGATCATACGAAGCTCAGAAATTGTGGAGACCGAGAAGATTTTGTGTGCCATATCTTCGATCAATGCGCAAAAACCAGATTCCCTTTATCCTACAGCCTAAACAACCTGAATAGTTACTAGAATATTAATATTAAGGAGGTCTTTTATGGCTGAGAAGGAAAACAAGAAGACACCGGACGTACAAGACTGGAACGAAGTTGAGAGGGCCATATTTGAGAGGAGAAGTGTCCGTAAGTACAGGGAAAAGCAAGTCCCTGAAAATCTTATCCGCAGGATCCTCGAGGCAGGCAGATTTGCGCCATCAGCAGGAAACTCCCAGCCGTGGAAGTTGGTTGTGGTCAGAGATAAAGAGATGATTGATGAGATGGAAAGGGATGTTGTCAGATTATGCAAAATCTTTAAATTCTTTCTGGATTGGAGAAGACCTGGCCTTATGGGTAAGATAGCCTGGTTTTATTCCCAGATGTCAATAAGGCTCAGGCCCAATGATCTGCATCCAATACCCTTTGGGGCAATAAACCTTATAGCAGATGGAAAACTTGGTCTTTTTCACGGTCCGCCTACAGTGATCTTAATCATGAAGGATAAAAGGGGTGTGGGAAATCCTGATCTTGACTGTGGTATCTGCGGGCAGAACATGGTCTTAACTGCTTACAGTCTTGGGTTATCCACCTGCTGGGTAGGTTTCACAAAGCTCCTGGGTTATCTGCCCAAATGGAAGAAGCGTCTTGGTATACAATATCCGTACGAGCTTATAGAGGGGATTAGTATTGGTTATCCAATAGGAAACCCAAATGGGATAATAGAAAGAGAAACCCATGAGATAGACTGGTACGAACACGGGAAAAAGAAAACAGTTTTTTAAAATGCATATAAGGAGGTAAACAATGTCTTATCTTAGCTTAAAAGAAAGATTAAAGATACCCACCTATGACAATGAGGAGTATGCCACTACAGGAAGGGTAACCATTGATCATGAAAAATGTAATGGATGCGGCATGTGTGCAATGATATGTCCTGGAAAGGCAATCTATATAGCAGGGGAAGGTAAGAATAAGAAGGCATATATGGAAAAGGATTTTCCCCAGTGCATGTCGTGCAATGACTGTGCTGCCATGTGTGAAAGAGATGCAATCACTGTAAGCGTGACATATGATTTTGGCTATTTTTACAAGCCATTACACCGTGGTGAAATGAAACCGCCAAGAAAATTTTAAAGGGGTGACAAGATGAACATAGATAAACAAAAACTGGAGCAAAACATCCAAAAACTAAGGCTGTTAAGGAATACACTTGTGTGGTTTTCCAAATTCCTATGGGAAGAGAAAAAGAGAGGGACATTACTTACCAATCTCAAAGGGCTGTCAAAGGCAAAGATTTTAGAAGACATGTCCTGGGCCGAACTTTTAGAGGAGAGGGCAAGCCAGGTCCCATACAAGAAGTTTCTTCTCTATAAGGATGAGGAATTTACATACTCTAAGATGGATGAAAATGCAAACAGGATAGCAAATTTTCTTTTGCAACTGGGTGGTAATAAGGCCAAGGGCATAGGTATCTTTATGAGAAACTCCCCGAGGTTTCTAGACATATTCTTTGGAGCCCAAAAGATTGGTATGTATACAGTCCCTATAAATGCTGCACTCAAAGGTGATGGATTGAAGTTTATTATAAATCATGGTGATATAGAATACCTGGCAGTAGACGCAGAGCTTTTTGACGACTTTAATAAGGTCTCTAAAGAAACAGATAAGTTAAAAAAGATAATCGTAGATGATATCGAGGGGGAGGCAAAAGGCTATACAATACCTAAAGACATGATTAAACTCAGTGAGGCCTATGGCCCTGATGTATCCTCTACTAACCCTGGTATTGGGTACAACAAGGAAGATATATGCCTCATCATGTATACATCTGGCACTACAGGTCTGCCAAAAGGTGTTGTGTACAGATATAAAAGTACAAATGTAAAGAAGCTCTCTTTGCTGGCCGGCATCGCTGTTAAAAAGGATGATATATATTTTACTCCCCTTCCCCTCTCTCATGGCAATGCAATGTTCTTGACTGTAACCCCGGCAATGGCAGTCAGAGCTACGGTTGCGCTCTCAAGAAAATTTTCTGCAAGCAGATTCTGGGATGAGGTACGCCACTATAATGCGACCGTATTCAATGGCCTTGGGTCTATGATCCCTATCTTGATGAAACAGCCTAAAAAACCGACTGATAACCAGAACAGGGTCCATCATATCCTGTCTGCTGCATGCCCTGCAGAGATGTGGGAGGCGTTTGAGAAGCGTTTTGGTGTTAAGATCTACGAAGGATACGCCGCAGTAGATGGTGGGGGCAAGGCAATTATAAATTATGCAACAGGACCTGTGGGCTCTATTGGTAAGCCACCTTCCGGGATGGGTAATCTAAGGCTTGTTGATGAAAATGGAAATGATGTCCCAGTAGGTGTACCAGGAGAATTGATCTTTGAGGTTGGGGAAGCCAAGAGTAGTGTTGAATACTACAAGAATGAGAAAGCCATGAACGAGAAGGTAAGGGATGGCTGGCTCTACACCGGTGATCTGATCAAAAAAGATGAGGAAGGATATTTCTATTTTGTAGGCCGCAACATAGAATCCATGCGTCGTGGCGGCGAGAATGTATCTGCCTATGAGGTAGAGCACGTTATCATGGACCATCCTGCAGTAGAAGATGTGGCTGTCTATGCGGTACCATCAGAACTTGCCGAAGATGAGATAATGGCGTCCATCAAGGTTGTAGAAGGTCATACCCTCAAACCAGAAGAGCTGATAGGATTTCTTCAAGACAAACTGGCGAGGTTTGCCATCCCCAGATATGTCAGAATCGTGGATGAATTTCCCATGACCAGCACCCATCGCATCATAAAGAATGAGTTGGAAAAGATTGGAGTCACTAAAGATACCTATGATGCCAAGGCTACATCATAGGTATCTTGGCTTTATTTTATAATCCCGGATAAAGGGGATATCTACATATTTTGAGGAGGGAAACTATGGTCTCAAGAAAGGAAGTAAAATCTTTATTAGGTAGGGAACCAAGATTTGAAGACATCATGTGTAGTCTTCAGTCCATGCCAATACTCCCAAAGGGTATGGTGGGGGAGACAAAACAGGCCATTGCCTATGCCAGGAGGTTCAATGACGAGGTGGCCAAACCTTATGCGCTGGAAGAAGATCGCAAGACCTTTGAAGACCCTGACTATCTACCATGGGACCTTGTAAAAAAGGCAAATAAGTGGGGCCTCTACACCATGTTCATCCCAAAGATGTTCGGGGGCAAAGGTGTAAGTATGCCGGCCAGTGCCTGCGTTATTGAAGAGCTTTCATCTGCGTGCGTGGGCATTGCCAACGTGGCCCTTGTACACTATCTCGGGGTTTCGGGAATTATGACATCATGGAACGTATCTTTAGCGAATAAGGTATTTAGAGAGGTTGCCGAAGGGGAAAGGACGGGTGAGCCATGCATTATATCCCTTGCCATCACAGAGCCCGGTGCAGGCACTGATGTAGAGGAGACCGAACTGATAGACAAGGGAAAGGTCACCTGCCATGCCGAAAAGGTAAAGGGCGGCTACATAGTAAACGGGACAAAGATCTTTATCTCCATGGGACATGTCTCTACATGGTGTTGTCTTATTGCATACACAGATCTAAAGAAACCATCGGAAAACACTGTCACCTTTGCAGTAAAGACCGGGACAAAAGGCTTTTCATTTGGGAAACATGAAGACAAGATGGGCCAGAGGGTCTGCCCTGCAAGTGAGCTTATATTCGATGACTGTTTTATCCCTGATGAGTATGTACTCGCGGAAAAGGATCAGCTTAAGAAATTTAAAAAATCGGTCAAGGAGATCGTGGAACAGTATATTCACTATGTTGTCTCCGTTACAAGGGCAGGGGTTGGGGCATTTGGGACCGGTGTGGCAAGGGGTGCATTTGAAGATGCCTTAAAATTCGCATCTGAGACAGAGGTAGACGGAAAACTCCTCATCAATCATGAATGGGCCCAGAGCATGCTTGCAGAGATGTACAAGAATGTATCGCTCGGCCGGCTATCTTATGTAGAGGCCAATTATGCAAACGGGCTACCTGGAGGGATATATAACCTAACACAACAAAAGCCCAATTACTATTACCTGAAATATGCACCATCATCCATTATTGACAGATTTGTTTCTCCCCTGCTTGATTCTGATATAACCTCATGGATCTTCAGAAAGATATTTACTGATGGACAGCCCCTTGAGGCTCAGCAGCGCTCATCCGGGTGGGCATCTTTGGCCAAGGTGGTGGGTACTGACATGGGAGTGAAAAATTGCCAGATGGCCCTGGAGATGATGGGCAGAGCAGGTCTAAGACATGACAGCGGCACAGAAAAACGCCTTAGAGACTCAAAGTTGTTGCAGATATACGAGGGCACAAATCAGTTAAACAGGATAAATCTGTTTGCAAACCTCATTGGCCGATCTATTCCGCAGTCCAAATCATTTGAAGAATGATATAAAAGGAGGATGTCATGATCGCTACAATAAATACAGAATTAAAACCGTTTGAGGATCTAGCTGCAAACTTTGCAACCAGGGAGCTTACTCCTAACAAGGAAAAAAACGATAAATATCCTTTTGGGGAATTCTTTGATGATGTGCTTGAAAAGGCATACGAGGTGGGATTTTTAGGGACCACGCTTCCGGAAGACTTCGGAGGTATTGGCCAGGGCATGGGTGCCTTGTGTGTAATCTTGGATAATATCTGCCAGAGTGATGCAAGCTTAGGTGGTATCATATTTACAAATGCACTCTCACAAGAGCTGATGCTCAGTGCTGAGAGTAAAGATCTCCTTACCAGGATAACATCCAATGCAACTCAAGCTAAAGACCTTTTAATTGCATTCCCGGCCTTTGATAATCCATCTGAGACGAAAAATATGGCAGATGCAAAAAAGGACAAGGCCAACTATATACTCTCTGGGAATATAGAGTATTTAGTACTTGGAGGATTAACCTCTCATGGCCTCATATCAGCTAGGATCCCCGGCCAAGATGTCTACTCACTTTTCCTTATTGATCTATCAGATAAAGGGGTAAATATAAGTGATCCAATATTCTCTTTGGGTCTCCATGCATGTCCTGCTGTTGATCTGAGGCTAAATAAGGTTAAGGGAGAACTTGTTGGCAAAGAAGGTCATGGTAGTATCTATTTCGAAGAGGTATCGGATAAAATGCATGTGGCAGCAGCAGCTATGTCCACTGGCATAATGAAGGGATCATTTAATGAGGCCCTTTCTTATGCCAGACAAAGGTATCAGGGGGGATGGGAGATTATAAACTGGTCTGAGATAAAGATGATGCTCGCAAACATGGCAGTAAAGGTAAAGATTGCTGATATGACAATAGCTCAAGCATGTCAGGCCTTAGAGAATAAGGAATCCCAGTGTGGGACCTGTTCGAGGGCAGCAGCCATTCATCTTCAGGATATGGCCTGCAGCCTTACCACAGATGGGATTCAAGTGCTCGGCGGTAATGGCTACATGAAAGACTACGGCCAGGAAAAGCGTTTCCGTGATGCAAAACAGATACAGGCCTTACTGGGTCTTACCCCTATGAAAAAGATAAGATACATCGAGAAGATAATCGAGTAATAAGAAGGCACCAACCACGAGGGTTGAGACTATAAAAAAAGAGAGGATACCATGTGATCTTTGCAGGGTGTGATGTTGGGTCCCTTACGGCAAAGGCAGTAATCTTAGAGACCAATAAAGACAATATTGATCCAGTTGTAATTTCTTCTGAGTTAATGGGGGTTCGGCCTTTACCTGAGCAATCTGCAACTGAGATAATGCAAAGGGCGATTGATGCCATAAACATCTCTTTTGAAGATATCGATGTATGCTGCTCTACAGGGTATGGAAGAGAAGAAATTCCTTTTGCAGATTTTAATATAAGCGAGATATCATGCCATGGAAAGGGTGTGCACTTCACTGCCCCTTTGGTAAGAGCAATTATTGATATTGGCGGCCAGGACTTAAAAGCAATTCGAATAGATGGGCAGGGAAAACTTGTGGATTTTAAAATGAATAATAGATGCGCTGCGGGAACAGGGAGATTTTTAGAGATCAGCGCCCAAGTCTTAGGCGTCTCTATTGAGGAGCTGGGCCCCTTATCCCTCAAATCAAGGAAGAATATCAGCGTAACTGGCCAGTGCAGTATATTTGCAGAGATGGAGGTAACTCGCAAATTATACAGTGGTATAAAAAAGACTGACCTGGCAGCAGCAATAAATAAGGCCATGGCTTTAAGGATAAGCGCCCTGGCTAAAAAGATAGTACATGGTGCCCCCACTTGTATTACCGGAGGGGTCTCTAAAAATATTGGGGTAGTAGCTAACCTGGAGAAGATATTAGGGATGTCGTTCAAAAAAATCACATTTGATCCACAAATGATAGGGGCATTGGGAGCAGCTCTCTATGCAAAAGAATATTTCAATACAAGGCTGGCAAAACAAGAAAAGGGGTTAGCCTAAATGGTCTATGCAGGCTGTGATATAGGGACAAGCGTAGTTAAGGCAGTCATTACAAAAGACAGAAAAATAACAGGTACTGCCAAGAGGAAGATAGATGACAGGCTTGAAAAGGTGACAAAAGGGGTACTTAAAGAAGCACTGCAAGAAAGTGGCTTGTCCTTAAGGCATGCCTCTGTCTTAGGTATAACTGGCAGGGGAGCAAGGGCTGTAAAATTTTTCAGGCCATTTATGCCCAAACTAAGTTTTAGGCCTGAAGAACTATGTATTGCTAAAGCAACCCATAAAATGGACCTTAATATCCATACTGTAATTGATAT
>CAZVAH010000081.1:0-7054 GCA_964625035.1 uncultured Bacteriovoracaceae bacterium
ATACTTGATGCCTCAGGTATGAAAATACCTGATTCCATCCAGGGCAAATCATTTCTCCCGCTGGCTACTGGAGAGAGGTCAGGAGAGATCCATGAGGCGATTTTCACTGAGATGACCTACCATGTTTACTATATACCTACCCGCGCTGTCAGAACTCATAAATGGAAGTATATCCGCAACTATTCGGATATCGCTGTTGGTCTAGACCAGAACAGCCATATGGACTGGGCCAATCGTCTCTGCGAGCTGCCTAATCAACCCTGGGAAAAACCACGGGTGCCTGAAGAGTTGTATAACCTTGAGCAGGATCCAAACGAGCAGATCAATCTGGCTAAAGACAGCCACTACAGAGATGTTTTAGAGTTCATGCGCAGCCTGCTTGATGAGCATATGAAGAACACAGACGATCCATTTTTAGGCAAAGAATTTACCCACGATTATGATCCAGAGCTCTACAAAAGACATACACCGGATGAGAGATATAAGTGATCCAGAATGGTAGGGATATCCCTTTAATTACCAAAGCTATAAAGGTTTCAATCTTTGTTGAGGAAGTCGTGCAACTCTTTAATTACATTAATTTTTGTATCCAATGGCGTATCCTCCTCAAACATGAATTCCAACAAAAATATCATTTTATAATCCACTGCTGAGGTCTCGTATCTCTGGAAAGATGTAACCTTGACATCCCTTAGCTTTCTATAATCATCTTTATTAAGCAACCCGGTTTTTCTTAAGATAAGATCGATCGCCTCCTTGGCATCATTAGAATTTTCCAACACAATTTCAATCTTATCCAACTCTTTTACAGCCTTAATGATCTTTTCGCTTTCGACCTTAATTTTCATTTCGCTACTTTCTTAGAATAATGTAGTTTTCTTCTGTCTTTCTTAAATGACTGCCAGTTAAGATACTATTATAATAGAATATTGAATATTTCAAGCAATTTGATTTTAAGTGCGTTAGCAAAATCATAATCGTCCCCCTTAATGGGAAGATTGTAATAGTTTTTTCTTGACTCGGTTTTCTTATTTCAATAGCTTTTGCTTTAATAAGGGGTTTTGATGAGACTCTTAAAAATAAGATCAAAAAGGTGCTATGGATATGGATATTAAAGAGGCAGCATCAAAATGCTTTAAAGGTTTCCTGGCAGAAGATGAAGGTCTTCGTCTTTATGAGTTGGCTAGACAGGCCAGTAAATCTGGCCCCTGTTTGGAGATAGGAAGTTATTGCGGAAAGTCATCTGTATACATTGGGCTGGGTTGTAAAGAGAATGGATCAACCCTTTTTTCTATAGATCATCACAGGGGTTCAGAAGAACAACAACCTGGTGAAGAATATTTTGATCCTGATCTCCTTGATAAAGATACGGGTTTGATAGATACCTTTAGGTTGTTTAGAAAAACCATTGAAGAGACATCCCTAGAGGATACTATTGTCCCCATTGTTGCTAGGTCAGAGGTAGTTGCCCGTTTCTGGAAGACGCCTTTGAGCCTGGTTTTTATAGATGGTGGACATAGTTTTGAGACGGTCTTCATAGATTACAATTGCTGGGTCTCTCATCTAATCCCCGGTGGGTTCTTAGCCATTCATGATATATTCCCTGATCCAACAAAGGGTGGGCAAGCACCATATTCTGTCTATAACCTTGCCCTTTCTTCCGGTCTTTTTGCGGAACTACCCATGGTAAATACCCTTGGGATACTTAGACGGTTAGAATCCAGAGATATTCCAGAAACTTTAGTCAAACAATAAATAGTAAATAGTCTTATTCCCAGATAATGTCCGGAGTGCATTTTATTTAGCCGATAGCTGAAAGCTAGAAGCTGACAGCTTTTCATTTATTAACAGGGTACTGAATCCATCTTATTGTTATGTGTCCAGTACCACACAAGGGTTTTGCCAACCTCTCTGGATTTAATGTAGCCTGCATCCAAAAAACCTGCCATTGTGTTGGTGATTAGATTGTTGTCTGTCTCCGTAATTTCTGCGATCTTTTTGCACAGCAGATCAACCTTTCTTTCAGGTTGTTTACCGAGAGAATCCAAGGGGAAGGTGCAGTGTTGCTCAATGATATCTTCACTCAACAATCGGTATACCAGATTCATCCTGTAGTATCCTGCAACCCGCAAGTCTTCTTCTGGCGTATTTGTCCCATTGAGGTAGCCTTTCTTCATTTCTTCCCACTTTCCATCATTTCGCCTATCGAGTCTGGCAACAAAAGAGTTTGCCATTTCAGCGGAGACACATGATGTGCGCACTATGGCGCTATTGGCATCATAACGCGACCAATCATTGGTCAATATCTCAAGGTCATAGGTTTCTATTTCTTCACGAACGGTTGTCCCAGGGAAAGGGCAAAGAAAATGATAACCGTATGGGATGTCAAGGCTCTCGGCAAGTTCGTGTGTATCTTTTAGTGTATCAGGCGATTCTCCGGGTAGCCCTACCATAAAGGATGCATGGGCAAGTACACCAGCGTCTTTACAGGCTTTGACAGCCTTTCTTGCATGATCTAATGTAATGCCTTTCCTTATGCGCTTTAGCATCTCTGGATTTCCAGATTCAATGCCAAAGCTTACGGTATCGCATCCTGCACCCCGCATTAGCATAAGGAGTTCTTTGTCCACAGTATTTACCCTTGCAAATGCACTCCAGGTAAATGTAAGCCCTCGTCTTTGAATCTCTTCGCAGACCTCGCGCACCTTTGTTTTGTTTGATGTAAAAAGGTCATCAGCAATGTTTATCCTGGACAAGCCATAAGAAAGGATGTGTTCTATCTCGTCTACCACAAGGCGGGCATCTCTATAACGAACTCTGTTTCCCACCATGCGTCTTCCTACACAGAAGATACACTGATAAGGGCATCCCCTGCTTGTTATCATGCTGATTGGAAAACCAAGGGCTAGATATCGCGATAGAGGCAACAAATCTCTTGCGGGAAGTGGCAGGCTATCAAGATCCTGTATGAGTTCTCTTGGTTTTGTTACGATAACCTTTCTGTCCTCGCGAAATGCAATGCCCTTGATACCTGGCCATTCGCTTTTATTTTTTATATGTGGCATGAGTTCCTTTAGAGTGTTTTCACCTTCACCTATTACAAGGATGTCAATCTCTGGATATCTTAATAGAGTATTTACTGGGTCGAATGAGACATGAGGGCCACCCATCATGGTGACTATTGAGGGGTTGTGTTTCTTTACGGTCTTTATAATGCTGGCAGCTACTGGGAAATTCATGGTTACAGATGTTGTGCCCACAACATCTGGTTTGAATGTATCAATCTCATCCCTTATTTTGTCTTTGGTACAACGGGAGACGATATAATCAATAATCTTGACTTGGGCCCCTGTGGCTTTAAATGCCGAGGCGACATAGCATACCCCAAGAGGTGGTGATGGTGCCTCCTCTAATGGATATGGTGGTGCGATAACAGCAATCTTCATAACCGCGTCTCTTTAATCTCCCCTTGTTGGGAATAGCGAAGAACGGAACCATCCAAACAGTGTATTACCTCTAAGAAAATCTCGATCGATATTATCAATCTGTGTCATCAGTCTTTCAGGGTCTGCAAACCAATCAGATCGTGTCTTTATCCGCATATGTGGATCAAGTTGTTTTACTACTTGAGCAGGATTGCCTGCTGCTATGGAATTAGCGGGTATATCTCGTGCAACCACAGCACTAGCTCCAATAATGCTATTATCCCCAATTGTAACCCCCTTGCATATAATTGCACTATCTCCTATCCATACATTATTTCCTATGTGGACTGGCGAGGCCTTTCCACTAGTGATGCGATTATAGATATCATGCCAATCACAGTCAGCAATATATGAGTTATGTGCCATCATAGAGTTATCGCCGATTGTTACCTCTGAGGCCGCACTGATCCTCACACCAGGACATATTAAACAGTAGCTTCCTATACGAAGCCGTGCCCCATCATCGCTGGATGCCCAAATGGTGAGCCTGACCTTTTTATCAAGGGATGCGATAATATTTGCATAATCACCGATCTCTACCGGCCATCCAAATATTTCCACATGCCATGGTTTCATAAAGATAGCCCCTTTGCCAAGGTGTTTGAGTTGGGGCCGCAGGAAGTGTTCGCCATACCAGTTCTGGAATCCAATGTATAATTTTTTGATAATATATGGACGATGATCTCTTCTCAATATCCTTCACTCCCTGTCTCTTCAATAGTTGATGCCAGGTTAGGGCCTTCGGGGTTTAGATCTGTGATAGGATGTCTTATACTTGAATCCTCCCTGTCTTTTTGAGAGTACCTATTATAGTAGATGTCTTCGGTATGAATCGGGAGGAGAAGTTCAGGTCTATTCCAGAAACTATGGCTGAATAGCTGACTGGCAGGCGTTATATCGTTTAACGCATCAACTGCAAGGAGAACAGCTCCTGCTGTCCAGGTAAGCTTTTCTTCAGTCCAGATTGTCATCTCAGGAAATGTGAGTCCACACCAATATGAACCATCATCGTATTTCTTATCCTGGATCCAACTGAACACAACCTCTGCCTCTTTAAAATTGCCCATTGCAGCCAGGGCTAGTGTTAACTCGGATGTTTCTGCTATAGTTATCCATGGTTGGTCTGAGACACAACGTATCCCTAGGCCTTCGACTACAAATTTATTCCAGGATTTATCAATCCTTTTCTGAGCATCTATGTCGGTTATTGCACCAGAAAGCACAGGATAATACCAGTCCATAGAGTACCGGGATTTGCTTATATTGAACAGAGATGGCCTATATCTAATTGCATCTCCTAACCTTTCCAGGCTTGCATTCCATCTGGGCATACTTATCCCCAATCGTGATGCTATTTCTAAGGCGCATTTGATACTCATATAGATAGAACTGGATCCGGTTAAAAGCGCCATAGGGTCGATTATTCCATCGTAATTCCTTGCCCAATATACCTCGCCACTTGGGGCCTGCAGAGCAATTGCATACTCTATTGCGGACTTAACAGTTGGCCACATCTCTTTGAGAAAGGAGGTGTCATTTGTTATTAGATAATAATGAAATACTCCCACTGCAATATAAGATGTCATATTTGCATCCTTGGTAGTATCCTCGGGCTTCCCGTCACGGTAAGACGCCCACCAGCTGCCATCTTTGAGTTGCATTCTAGCCATCCATTTGAAGGCAGATCTAGCTTCCTTGAAATACCCGCCAATGCTGAGTCCCATTGCAGCCTCTACGTGGTCCCAGGGATCTGTCTTTCCTCCTTCAGACCAAGGGATCTCACCACTGTCCTTCTGTGTCCTTGCTATTGATGCTGCTACAGAATCGATCTCGATTGGTGACGATTCTACCCTGCGAGAGATATTAAGTTTCATATTGATCACCTTTCCTTAGATATAGTACAATACTTTTTGATATTAAGGGGTTTAACAGCCTTTCCAGAATCTTTGTAGTCTTGGGATGTTTCACTATGTCCCAGACAAGAAATTTATGGTACAGTTTAACCAGCCAGAAATTATCGTTTTTGTGACCCACAAGACATTTAAGCCACCAATATGGGGTATGTAACGCATGAGCCCACCCAGAGGATATACACTTAAGACCGGCTGATTCGAGCAAATCCATCAATTCTCTCTTTTTGTATATACGCACATGACCACCAGATTCCCTATGATAGGGCTCTGAGAGCATCCAACAGATGCGCTCAGGCAAAAATCGCGGGACACTTACCGCCAGTAATTTTCCTGGCTTAAGTACCCTCACAATCTCCTCTATAGCCTTTTTATGGTCATGAATATGCTCTAATACCTCAGAGCATATAACAAAATCAAAAGAGTTATTACAAAACGGCAATTTTTTGACATCACTAATAAAGACTCCCCATGGACCTTTGCCGCCCTCTCCTTCATATTCCATAATACGTAAGGTATTTTTGGCCTTGGTTGCATCTTCACGATTTAGATCAAGTCCCACTACGGTAACTCCACTGTAGCGGAAGGCTTCACTTAGGTGACGCCCACCACCACAGCCGGCATCAAGCACTTTATAGCTCGGGTCTAGATCTATCTTTTTAAAGTCAACAGTTAGCATCCATGGCCTCTTTATATACTTCGATTGTCTTTTCTGCTGTCCTGTGCCAGGTAAAATGTTTGAATACTCGCTTGTGCCCGGCTTTTCCTAATTTTTGACACCTATCCGGATTATCTAAAAGTGGCAGGATAGCCTTTTCTAATGCATGGGCATCAGCAGGTGGTACAAGCACTCCAGCATCACCAACCACCTCTGGGAGGGCGCCACCTGTAGTGGATATTACAGGAACGCCGCATGCCATAGCTTCACCGGCAGGCAACCCGAATCCTTCATAGATAGAAGGGACGACTGTTATGGTAGATTTGGCATAATAGGTGGCAAAGTCTTCATCAGGGATACGGCCAGTGAATTTTACAATATCGCCTATGCCTAAATCTTTCACGAGTCTTGCAATTTCCCCATTTTCTTTAGGCTTGCCGATTACTGTAAGCTTGATATCGCGCTTTTTACGTATACTTGCCACTGCTTCTAAAAGATAACGCAGCCCTTTAAGCGGCGTATCAGCGCTATTGGTAACCATTATGTGATTGTTCTCTCGTTTTATATTGGGCAGGGGATGGAATACATCGGTGTTAATCCCATTTGGGACGATTCTGAATCTGTCAAGTGGTAGATTAAATGCCTTACCGATATCAAATTTAGATCTTTCTGAAACGGTAATAATATGGGAAAGTCTATGGGAGACTCTTTTTTGCATAGCAAGAAAAGAATACCACCTGTGGGTCTTTAGCTTTTTCCACCAGACCTTTTCTGCTTGAACCTCCACATCTCGATCAACAGTAATTGGGTGGTGGATAGTGGCTACTAATGGAAACCCCATATCTTTTATCCATCCAATCCCATAGGAGAGGCATTGGTTGTCATGTATGACATCATAGTGCCCTAATTTATTACGCAAGAACTTATATGCCCTAAACCCAAAGGTCATGGGTTCTGGAAACCCCCCACTTGAAACCCCAAGCCATTCCAACAGATTAATG
>CAZVAH010000082.1:0-7045 GCA_964625035.1 uncultured Bacteriovoracaceae bacterium
TATTTTCTATCACCTTATCTCTTTCTATGATCTTCATGGTGGTGATAGCAGCTGCCATTGGCACTGCTGCAAAGAAATGTGTCCCTGTAAAATAAACTCCTTCTGCGGTAGCCTTATTGCTGTTCTTACCCATAATGGCAGATATGGGGTATCCATTGGCCATGGCCTTTCCAAAACATACAAGGTCAGGGTGTGAGTCATAATAACAGTGAGAACCATTATTGTGAATCCTAAAGCCGCAGCGTATGTCATCCATGATGACAAGTATGCCCTCTTTGCTGCATATGTCTTCGATCTCGTTATAGAAACCCTTTTTCGGCATGACCTGGTCTGCCATGGCCGGGTGATGATGAGGGGTCAGCATGACCCCTGCTATATCATCTTTATTTTCATCTACAAGGGCCTTGAACTGGTCAATGTCATTATACTCAAAGGAAAGGATATGTGCGCGATATTCATCAGGGACACCGGCACTGCTGTTTGAACACCAGAAATGTGCGCCATTATATGCCCCTTTTACAACCACTATCTTATTCCTTCTGGTATGATGGCGTGCTATGGCTGTTGCATATGTAGTCACATCTGACCCGTTTTTGCCGTACGCCACCCAGTCCATCCCATCAATTAGACCTACCATGGCCTTTGCAAGTTCATTCCATTTGTCAGTGGGGAGCGTAAAGGAATTACCTTTTCTCATCTGATCCATTGCAGCCTCATCAACCTCTGGATTACACATGCCCAGTATGTTTGTCCCGAATGAGCACATGTAATCTATATATTCATTGCCATCCACGTCCCACACATGAGAACCTTTGCCTTTCGTAAAGAAACAGGGATAAGAACCATATGTCAGGAAATAAGGATTCCTTGGCCCATAGATGCCATTTGGTATCATCTTCTTGGCCTCATCAAACATCTGATAGGATTTTGCAAAAGAATATTGCTCCACCTCACGCCCCCTTAAATTTATTCTAGAATATTCTAGAATATTATTGTGTTAATTCCCTTATCAGTTTTAACCTCTATGAACAAAACAGAAGTTCCTTCATTTTTCACGAGACCATCAAAATTTAGGAGCCCCCCAGAATTTGAACAGCTTAATAAATGCTATAAATAATAACATCAAGCCGAAAAAGACCAAGACCGTCAAACCAACACTCCAGTCCCACCACACAGGGCCGTTTACCAGGAGTGTGCCGCCTAAAATGATTGGTATGGCAAACAGGTTCATCAATCCTATCTCAATGGTTGTTGGGCCCTTAAACTCCGGGTCTACTATCCTGAGTAACAAGAGTCCAGTCGCTATTGTCCCGGTTACAGTCCCATAGATGGCAAGTAGTCTTTCGAGATTATAAGACCAGATCCTCTTTCCAAGATATAATACAACTAAAAGGGTTAAGATTCCGCTTGTAAGGCTGATTGCCAAGATCGGAAGGATGTATTTCCATACGATCACCACCTGTATGGCCGTGACCGTAGACACGATCAGAAAGTCCACTGCCCATCCTGTAATCCTTCGTTGAAGACCTGGATCAATCAAATGCCTCACGCCGGCCTTTCCCATCAATGTCCTTACTATGATAGCTATGATCAATCCGAAGATGAAAAAGAAGCCCCATGAGGTCGCAGCAAGGTCAGGAGGCAAAACTTTGGCTAACATCTTCACAAGGGCATAGGTTAAGATATAAACAAGCCCTATTAGTGATGCTTGAAAGGCAAGTGTATCCACATTCCCGGAGTGCATTGTCAACTCGCCGGCCGCCTCCTTTTTCTGATCTTTGGGGATTATGCCTTTTAGGAAGTCTTGAGGCAGCTCCTTTGGGGCATGGGTAGCAAGGCCCTTTCGGATCCCCCAGTTGGCAAGGGGTACCCCAACAAAAATGGCAAAGAGGAAACCAATCGTGGCAAAGGTCATCCCTATTGTTGCGGCATGTGTAAAACCAAATCCCTCCCAGACCTTACCAAACGACAGTGCCTGGCCCGGGCCTTCTTCAAAGCCAAGTGGCGTGAGGAAACCAAAAGTGGAGAAGAGATGAAGCCCAAAAATACTGAATAGTATGACAAATAAACCACCGACTATTGCCTGCAGAGAAAATGCCACGCCCTCTGTAAGTGCCATCCATAATGGACCCTTAACGTATTCCTTGCTACTTCCAACAGGTTTTTCTTTGTTATCGCTGTATGTCAACCCCACTGAGATGAACGAGATGTTAAAGAAATGGTAGGCAAATGTCTCCAGAAGAGAGCTCGACAGGTGGATAACGCCTGTACTTATGAGTATCAAGCCTAAGATACCCCCTATCAGGCAACTTGGGACGAGAAAGTGCTGGAAGAAAACTATCTTGGCCCTCAAGATAACCCCGATCAAAAGAAAGATAGCCAGATAGCCAAAGATGATAAATGGTTCAAAAGGGAAAGGAATCTCCATTTTAATACCTCCTAAAATATTTATTCTATTCGCCGCCTTTGGCGGATCTTATTACTGAGTTATGTATCAGATCCAAAATCGGATCTATATCCCCTTAGGAATTTTTGCCCCAGGTTGCTGTATGCCGTCCTTGGGCCATAGCTTAATTTTTGCCCACATCTATCATCACCTTGATAGTTTTACCTGCCTTGATGCGTTTTTCGTACACAAAAGGAAGCTCTTCTAATCCAATGCGATTCGTGATCAAGGGCCTTGCGTCCAATCTTTTTTCTGCCATCCATTCAAGGCATTTGATATTTTCTTCATGCGTATTGGAATATGTACCGGTAAGCCAGACTTCCTTGAAATTTAGTGTAAGGGGGATGATATTGGCCTCTGTCATAATGATACTTACTACACACACCGTAGCGCCTCTAGCCGCAGTATCGATGCCAGTCTGGATAGACTTTTGTGAGCCAGAGCACTCAAATACCACATCAAAGCCAGAGCCTTTGGTCTCATCCAGGACACGACCAACGATATCTTCTTTAGAGGGATTTATAACTATGTCTGCACCAAGAGATTTAGCAAGATCCCTCTTTTCTTTCACCGGCTCAGATACTGCAATGGGACCGAAATTTAATATCTTTAACAGCATAGCCAAAGCAAGCCCGATAGCGCCACCCCCTATTATAAGGGCTGAGCCGGCCTGTTTGCCAGAGCATCTTATCCCATGAAAGGCCGCAGCAAATGGTTCAGCCAGGGCTGCATTTTCAAGATCTACACCCTCTGGGATTGGGATCAACATCTGGGGATATACCTTGACATATTCAGCAAACCCCCCCTGCATATCACCTATCCCTATCGAGCGTCTATTTATTTGACAGAGATAGGGCCTGCCTGCCTGACAATCCTTACATCTTCCGCAAAAGGTAGGTCGGATAATAACCCTGGACCCTAAGTTGTGCCCCTTTACTTGTTTGCCGTTTTCCACAACTATGCCGCTTACCTCATGACCGAGTATGGTCCCGTCCTCTAGGTTTCCACACTCTATAAGGGAATGATCTGAGCCGCAAAAACCTGTCTTTACCACCTTAACCAAGACCTCATCGGCCTTCAGACCAGGCATGGCTACGTCTTCTGTTACAAGCCCTTTTGATCTGTAATATACCACGGCCTTCATTATATTTAACCCCCTATATTGGGATATTTCACAATACTTATAGGCTATATACCCCGTTTAAGCTACCAAAGATCAATATTGATATGCCTACACACACAGCAGCAACCAATGTCATCACAATCCCTGCCTTTGCCATATCCTTGATGGCAAAATATCCGGCTGAGTAGGGGATCACATTGGTTGGCGTCTCTGTAACCAGGATAAAGGCAAGAGAGGATGTGAATGCCGCTGGAGCACAGACCAGCCATGGATTAATACCCAGATCTGTGGATAGTGCAATAAGCAGCGGGATGATTATTGTACCGGTCACTGTATTGCTGGAAAACGCCATATGTAACAGGCTTACACACAGCACAATGGCAAAGACCCTCAATATTCCGGGCAGTTGAACAACAGGACCTAAAAGTACCCAGGACAGCCACCTGGCAGCGCCTGTATTATATACCACCATGCCCAGTGAGATCCCGGCGCAGATCAAGAGTATCCCTCCCCAGTCTACATCAGATTGGGCCTGTTTCCATGATATCACCTCTATCCCCGGGATGAAGAGCAGCAGGGCACCGCCTAAGGCAACCGCCTGCATTGGCATATCTATCCTGCCTGCTGTAATATCCTTAATAAACGGGGTAGCGATCCAGGTGGCTATGGTTATCAGAAATATAACAAGGGTCCACCTTTCCTTATATGTAAACGGGCCCATCTCAAGGAGCTCCTTTTTGATCTCATCCTTACCTATAGGAACCCTGGCTATTTCCGGAGGAAACATCCTTGTGATTACAAACCAACCAGCAGGCACCAGCAAGATAGTTGCAGGCAGCCCTATACTCATCCAGGTGGTAAAGTCTATATTGATAGTTGCCAGCTCCTTTAAAAAGCTGATGGTAAGGGGGTTGGGGCCGCACCCGGATGGTGTGGCAATGCCCCCGAAGAGGGGGCCCCATGCACAGGAGATCATCAATGCCTTGCCAAAGTTGCTTTTTAAGGGTTTCACACCGGATTGCCTCAGGATGGATATGCCAAGGGGCATAAGGATTGCTGCTACTGCCATGTCTGTAATCCACATGGAAAGGCTTGCCCCTACAATGAGAAATCCTAAGACTACCATATTAGGCCTTGTTCCCATCACAGAGAGGATCAAATAGCTCAAGCGCTTGCCTAAACCTGATTGGGAAAAGGCAGAAGAAAGTATTAATACCCCAATGAAGAAGGCGATTATCTGGTTGCCAAAGCCCAGGCTTATAACATGCTTGAAAGAGTCAATCTTAAAGACAGGTATAAGAAGCATTACCATTAGCGCAGTGATACTAAACGGGATTACCTCAGTAATCCAGAGCACTATGGCTAATAAGAGCAGGCCTAAGGTAGCCTTTGCGTTCCAACCAAGAGGGATCAGATCCCCGCCCCTGGCAAGGGGCTGCGGGCATGGTAGATATAAAATAATGGCGAGAATAAAAAAGGCAAGGAGGAAAAACCCCAGCTTATATCCAATCGAATGTCTTTTTTCGGGTATCATCTTTTGTTCTTGAATATTACCGCTGTTATCTATCATATTTTTTCACGAATCAATCCCTTGATAATCTCGCAAAAAGCATAAAAGGGCGTCATTGCGAGCGAAGCGAAGACAAAATATGGGACCCACACGAAGTGTGGGGGGCTTAAGCGAAGTGAAGAATCTCATGTTGTATAACCATCTGAAATTATTAGATTGCTTCGTCGCCTACGCTCCTCGCAATGACATATTCAGTGACTTTTTGCGAAACCATCAATCCTTTCTTGATTTCTATTATCTTAATTATCTTGCTGGCCCAAGCCTCATTTCTCAGGCACGGAATCTTAAATGTATTCCACATACGTCTTTATACCATAGCCAGAGCCTCGCTGCCCGGGCTTATAATATCCGGGTCTGTTACTACATTGATCAGTGATGGCAACCCTGATGCAACTGCCCTGTCCAGTGCCGGACGGATTTCATCCGGATGCTTTACAAGCTCGCCATATCCACCCAGGGCCTTTACTAAGAGGTGATAATTTACCATCCCCAGTTCTGTGACAGCCGAGATAGGCGCGCCAAATTTTAGTTTCTGAGAGTGTCTGATCATACCCCAGCCATTATCATTAGATACTATGACAACTACAGGCAGCTTATGGCGGATGGCTGTCTGAAACTCCATAAAATTGAAGCCGATCGATCCATCACCAGATATCAAGAACACCCTTTTATCAGGATACATGGCCTTGGTTGCGTTGGCAAATGGCAGCCCTATGGAAAGACAGCCAAACAGCCCTGAATCCATGCATCTTCCCCCTTGAAGGAGACGTACAGTCATGCCCATCCAGATCTGGGTATCGCCTCCATCTCCTACCAGTATATCATCAGGTCCAATATAGTCTGCCACCTCTTTACACAGCCTTAACGGGTGTATGGGCGTATCTTTAGAACACCACAGCCCCTGGTAGCCATTCTTTGTATCTGTGTCTACTCGTCTCAGCTCATCGACCCAGGGCTTAAATCTCTCTTTATCCGGAAGAAGGTTTGCCCTTTCATTAAGGGTGGAAAGGTAGGCTTTTATATCACCTGCCAGGGCCAGATCCACGGATCTGTTTCTGCCTATCTCGCCTGGGTCTATATCTACCTGGGCAATCCTGGCATCTTTGTTAAAAATATATCCGAACATGAAATAAAGGTTCATCCTTGTACCTAGTATGATAACCAGATCTGTATTGGTAAAGGCATGGCCTGCTGCGCCTGGGCGGATAGCAAGGGCAGATTCAAAACATAAAGGGTGATCATCAGATATCATTCCCCTTGCCATGCCTATGGTAAATACCGGGACGCCCCATTTATCTGCAAATGATTGCAGCTCACAAGATGCATCTGAATACCAGGCACCACTACCTGCTATGATTACTGGTTTCTTGGCCTTATTTATCATATCAAGCAGTTTATCTACCCCGGAGATATCCACACAGCCCTGAGACACAACTGTATCTGGGGTATTATAAGGGACATCTATTTCTTTATTTAAGATATCTATGGGGATCTCTAAATAGACAGGCCCTGGAGCTCCTGCCATGGCAGACCTGAAGGCCATATCAAGATATTCAGGTATCCTCTCTGTATTGTAGACAACCCAGGCACCCTTTACAAGTGGCTCAATTACAGGTAGCTGCGGCATGTCCTGCAGATCTAATCTGTCTCTCTTTGTAGTGGCAACACCACCGGATATCAGGACCAGGGGTGTCTGAGACATATAGGCATTGGCAATACCGGTTATGGCATTACTAAAGCCTGGCCCTGCTGTTACGAGTGCAACACCCGGTTTTCTGCGCAGCCTGCCATATGCCTCTGCGCCAAATACAGCTGCTTGCTCATGCCTGGTATCTAAGATATATATGTCTGAATCCTTAATCTCGTTATGAATTGGAGAGATATGCCCTCCACTTAAGGTAAATAT
>CAZVAH010000083.1:0-5740 GCA_964625035.1 uncultured Bacteriovoracaceae bacterium
GTCTTACAGGGCGGAAAAAACAGAAGGACAGATAGCAGTGCAAAAGGAAGTGAGCCTGTGATGAGAAAAAATTTTCGCCTCCCCATCTTTGCCTTTGAGTTATCACTCCAGTTCGCTATAACAGGATCAGCAATTGAATCAATTATGCGGCCAAAGATTATAATAATCCCCATGACAGTAAGCCCTAATATAACAGGCTTATTATGTATTAACTCTGACAGCCCTGATTCTTTTGGTGGAAGGAAAAAGAATACAAGATAGACACCAAAAAGGTTATCAAGAGCAGCAAAACCCCCACTTCCATTGGCATATATAATCTGCCTCCATTTGCCAAACCTTTGTAGCATAATAACCCCCTTTTTATTCAAATGATCTTACTTGTAATTGCAAAATGCAAAGTGCCTGCCTTTGCATGCCGCACGCAGACAGATAGATTCCAAAATGCAAACCCCAAAAAAAGCTCTATTAAAATGCTTACTAGACCTTACTGCTAGCATCACTATAAATTTGAGTTTTGCATTTTGCAATCTTCATTTTTCATTGTCTACTTAAGATTCCACTGAATTTTGAGCAGATACCTTTACTCCATCCACCAGATTAAAGTGATATACTTGTGCATTCAGATCAAATTGGTGCTGGTAGTCTTGGCTGACCTTATCAGCAAAATCAGTTGCTGCCCTTTTTTGTACAAGATTCAACGTACATCCGCCAAATCCACCCCCCATCATCCTACCACCAGCACAGGCAGGGTGCTCTAGGGCTGAACTTACAAGAAAGTCTAATTCCTTACAGCTAACCTCATATTCGTGCTTAAGACTTTCATGAGATTGGATCAGAATCTTACCCAAGGACTCAAAATCACCTTTCAACAAATATGCCTCTGCCTCTCTAACCCTCTGATTTTCACTAATGACGTGGCGCAATCGCTTTCGCCATGGCTCTGATGGTATGGGGGGGAAGTTTTTCAGATGAGACGATGTAATATCCCGAAAATGGTTGATGGACAGCCCAGATCGCCTAAGATGTTTTAAGCCTTGCTTGCATTCCTCCACACGTTCCATATACTTACTACCAGCCAACTCCCTATGTATGCCAGAATCCACCACAACCCATATCCAATCTTGCATATCAGCTTTAAAACTCCGGTAGTTCAGTGAACAAAAATCGATAACAAGAAAATATCCCCTGCGGGAAAATTGTGATGCAAATTGGTCTAGGAACCCACTTTTAATATTCAAGAATTCATGGTCAACCCGGCTGCAGAGTTTGATCAATTCCAGATCTTTCAAATTCGCCTTATACACACTGCGAAGAGCGTTCATTAATGCTACTTCAAGGGCCCCCGAAGAAGACAGCCCGGACCCAATTGGAATATTTCCGCCAATGCTTGCCTCAAAACCATGGGGTAGCGGAAATAAACTATTAAATACAGCTACCACCCCAGTTATATAGCGCTGCCAATTTTGAAAGGGTTCGGAGTGCTCTTCCAAGTTAAAAGTTAACTCTGATTGAAAGTCCAGGCTTTCCACCACAACCTTTTTATCACTCCGAGGCCGAATGCTTGCAAAGATCCAACGATCGATTGCAGCTGGCATGGCCAGACCACCATTATAATCCGTGTGTTCACCAATGATATTAATTCTGCCTGGAGCTGCAGCTGTACACAAGGGCTTACCACCAAAGCGTTGAACAAACCTTGATCTGCTTTTGCCCACAAGTTTTTTTAGATCACACATATCTGCCTCGAGCTATCCCTTCTGCCCATGCAAGATCATCAGGCGTATTCAAGCCAACTAGCTCTCTATAATCTTTTACCTTCACTGCGTCTACTTTTAAATTCTCGTTTAATAGAGCCCCAATAATATCTGTAAGATAAAATTCATTTGTTTCAGGATCAGGTTTTATCTTTTTCACATAATCAATTAATACATTGGTATTAAAGATATAATGGGAAGTCATGTATTCATTTAAGCGCTTTTCTTCTGGTGATGCCCATTGCTCTTCAACACACTTAATCACATTTCCAGAGGTATCACGAACTACACGGGCATAAGGAAATGGCCTTGGGAAATCTCCTGTAAGAAATGTACAATCAGCCAGGCTCTGATAATGATGATCGATCAACAGCTGAATTGTATCATGTCTTATTAATGGACTATCTCCAACAAAGACCAATACATCTTTGTATTTTGCGATTAATGAACTTGCTACTAAAACAGCATGAGCTGTCCCTTTTTGCTTTTTTTGCATCACATAGGTAAATCTGTTACCCAATGCACCTTTGATCTCATCTGCACCATGCCCTACAACAATAGCTATATGGTTCACACCAACCTGTTGCAATACCTCAATAATATAGTAAATAATAGGTTTTCCTGCTAAAGGAACCAGTGGTTTTGGAAGCTGAGATTCCATTCGTGTGCCTCTTCCCGCGGCCAAGATTAAAGCTCCCAAAAAAGAATCGTACATTCTTATGGCCTTACTTTATATAATAATCAGTCAAAACAGTAAATGTATTTTTTAGGTTTGGGCTCATTGCTTCAATTACAACGGATGTTCCAGGAGCAAATCAGGGTTTCATAATCTTTACGGTTCGATCGGATCGAGCTCGTTCTGCCAATCGCCAACAGTCCATGAACCAAGATCCCCAGCAAAATCAGCCGAGCTGATTCCATTCACCTCATCATAATTAAATTCTACATTAACACTATTGGCTGAGGTTATAGTCATCTTGCCAAAAGTCCAGATGCCGTCGGGAATATAATCATCAGAATCATCGTTGCGGATAATAGTCTTGCTATCCACAGGATTGATAATATCCTCAGGTGTTACTATTGCTACAAAACCATCAAACCCGGATAAACTTAAAGTACCATTTATCATCACAAGGGATTTACTAACAACCTGACCACCTTCATTATAACACCATTGATCCTGCCTGTAGTGGAAGCCATTATCGAATGTATATGTATCCCCGTCTATAGAGAAACTTCCGCCTAGAGTATAATTCCTGAAATCATAAAAGTAAAACCCCCCTCCGCCAAAAGAAAGGATATCAAGATTGACAGGAGTTTCTGGATGATTCCCTTGAGGGTATTCAGGATCATCCTCACCATAATACACCTTATAAGAAATCCTCCATTCATCGTAGGTCACCCTCCCAAAGGGATACAATGCAACAAGGGTGTCCATAGCAACAATATCTACTGATTTAACAAGAGTTTCAAGACCGTGAGCTATAGTGATACTATAATACCCGGATATATCTGCAACAAAGTCCTTACTGCCATTCTGACCATAGTATGTGCAGTCCTTATATCGATATCCTACTGGATCAAAATCAGCTGATACTGTGGCGGAAAACTTGATAAACCCAGAATCTGTAAGTCCTCCTAGTGATATTTCTAAAGTCATCCCTTGATAAGTAAAGGTAACAGGCACCCCTGTAAATAAAGCTAAGAGCTTAAGCCCCTTATCGGGGTCGTTTTCTATGGTATCCAAGAACAATTTACTTACCAGAGAATTCAGATTATCAAACATCACATCATATAAGGCCTCATTATCATCAGGGTCATCCGTACTCATGTATCCAATCCCGGCATAGGCGGTGTATAATACGGCTTGTGCTTGATCTTCATTAAGGGTTACATTGAGCGCACCCATACTAATGGTCACAGTGGCGATATTGGAGTCTGCCTCCCCATCGTTTGCCTTATAAGTAAAGCTGTCAGTACCCTTGAAATCAGAATCAGGGATGTAGATAAAAGAGCCATCAGTATTGAGAGCCAGCATGCCGTGCGAAGGTCCAGAGACCTTCAAAGCTCTGAGCGGGTCACCCTCTAGATCGCTGTCATTGGCCAGTACGCCTGGAGTAGGTACCGTAAGGGGGGTGTCCTTATCCGTGCTGTAGACATCATCCGTTGCAACAGGCGGCTGGTTCTTTAACTCCTCCGGAGACACAGAAAGAGCACTTTCACTACCACCGCCACAGCCAGCTATTGATAGTGCTACTATTATTAAAAAAGTAATGCCCCAATGCTTCATATCATCCTCATAGGGTCAAGGTTTAGCATTTGTGCCTTTCATTGTCCTAAGTTCTACGTTCTATGTTATTGAACTTTGAACTTTCATCCTTTGCCTTTCTGACTCTTGACTCTCGACTCATGACTAACTTAAGGTCCTCCGATCGGATCAAGATCATCTTGCCAGTTGGGTACAGTCCATGAGCCAAGATCACCTGAGAAATTGGCTGTACCGTTGTTAAACTCCACATCAACACTGTTTGCTGAAGTTATGCTCATCTTGCCTGAGGTCCATATGCCATTAGAGATACGAATAATGGTATTATTCTCCACAGGGTCAGGTATATAGATGGAAACAGAGCCATCCATACCGGGCACGCCAAGTGTGCCCTCAACAAACACCTCTTCCTGGGGTGGGCTCCCGCGTTCTTGCTTGGTATAATGGAAGCCATGACCAAACGTATATGTATCCGTGTCCACGGAAAAACTTCCGCCAAGTGTATAGTCCCTGAAGTCGACATCACCTTGCACGAACCCGAAAATGTCAGGAACAAGCTTCACATTGACAGGGGTTAAAGGATCCCCTTGCTGGTATTCAGGGTCTTTAGTTCCATAATACACATCATACAAGATCTCCCATCCATCATAGGCTACATCTCCAAATGGGTAAGACGCTACAAGGCCTTTCTTTGCAACAATATCCACTGATTTAAAGAAAAACTCTTCCAAGCCCTCAAGTAGCGTGGCCTTGTAATACCCGGTTACAGTGACAACAAGGTCATAGCTGCCATCATCTCCATAATAGGTGCACTCACCCCCCCATGGATGTTGGTAGCCTGCCAGGTTGAAATCTACAGATAAAACTCCTGTGAACGCGAAGAGACCAGAGCCTTTAGGTCCGCGGCTCGGGGTAATATCCAGCGCTGAATGATACAGTACTGTATTATTACTGTCTTTATATTGATAAGAAAAGGTTACCGGATTTAGAGGAGGAATGAGTTTCATGAGTTTCACCAACCAAAGAGGATCACCAAAAATAGTATCCAGGACCAAAATCATCGGCAGCGAGTTCAAATCATCAAGCATCACATTATAGAGGGCCTCGTCATCATCTTTGCTGGAAACAGCACTCATGTATCCTATCCCAGCATAGGCGGCATACAGGACATCTTCAGCCTGCTCTGGCTCTTTAAGGGCTACTGGCTTTACGACATCTACAATGCAAGTGTCCGTATTTGTCAGACCATATTTATTGGTCACTGTTAACTTAAAAACAAAAGTTGCTTCATCTAGCACTACGAATGTTGGCTGCTTTATTGTTGGATCAGATAAGATCACATCAGGACCATCTATCTTGGTCCATTGGTAGGAAAGGCTACCGCCGTCTGGAGTTGAAGAATTGGAACCATTCAATGTAACCTCAATACCCTCTTCCACTGTTTGATCTGAACCCGCATCGGCCTTGGGTGGTAAGAAAACATCAACTTTAACGCTGTCTGTTGCTTTAAGCCCTTTTTGATCCTCCACCATTAACTCAAAAATCAAAGATTCGCCATCTGGCCCTACGTCCGGCGCTACGAATGTTGGCTGCTTTATTGTTGGATCAGATAATGTCGATGTCACATCAATACCAGATGTCTGTATCCACTGGTAGGAGGCTATGCTATCATCAGGATCATATGACGCAGAACCATCAAGGGTTACAATAACATATGGAG
>CAZVAH010000083.1:5750-7035 GCA_964625035.1 uncultured Bacteriovoracaceae bacterium
GGGTCAGATCGGTCGGACCAGTTCGTGGGGAGCGGCCCAGCGTCGGCTACAGGACCCAGATTCTCCTCTGGAAGAACGGGCGCACCCCCTCCACCACCGCCTCCTCCACAGCCGACTATTGATAGTGCTACTATTATTAAGACACTAATGCTCCAATGCTTCATATTATTCCCTTTAAATACCTCCACTTTTCGTTAATCCCTATAAAAAAATAGCAGGCAGGATACCTGTTGTTCATCCTGCCTGATTGAAGGGCTCATAATTCACCTGCATCTGCACTAATCAATATGGTGCAAGTGCATATTGCCAGTTGTTTACAGACCAAGAACCAAGATCGCCAGTGAACACAGCCGAACCATCTTCATGAAATTCCACATCAACACTGTCTTCTGAAGTTATGCTCATTTTGCCTGAGGTCCATATCCCTTCAGAGGAACGAATAATATCATCAGGGGTATCGATTGCCACAGAGCCATTGAGACCGGGTATGCTAAGTGTACCGTCTATTGATATCAAGGTCTCCTGCTGTACATAATGGAAGCCATCACCGAATGTATACACATTCCCGTCGATAGAGAAGCTTCCGCCAAGTGTGTAGTCCCTGAAATCACGAGGCGAATACGTGAGTCCTGCAGCAACAGGAAGAATCTCCAGGTTGAGCTCGTCTCGATTATCTATTGGGTCGTCCAATCCGTAATACACATCATAAGAGATCCCCCATTGATCGTAGGTCACCGTCACATTTTCAGATGAGTAAGAGGCTGTAAGGCTATCTAAGACTTCAATCCTCAGTGATCTCAGCATAAACATCCAAAATTCGGATGGGCCAGAAAAGTCATAATACCCGATTATGTCAGCAACAAGGTCATCTGTGCCATTAACACCAGAATATGTGCAATCATTATGAAGGTATCCATCTGCCTTGAAATCTATAGATAAAGTTCCTGTGAACCTGTAGCAATCAACATCTACATACGGTTTAATATATATTTCTGCATGATACAGCACCTGATCACTAACTTCGTGGTCATAATCAAGAGTAGCATCTAGCCCATTAATGAGCCTAAAGAACTGAAACCCGTACTTACCAGGGTTAGCACTAGCATAATCAAAAACATCCCAGAATATACCCCCCATCAGGGAATTCGGGTCGTCAAACATCACATCATAGAGGGCCTCGTCATCTTCTATGGAGGGATTAGCACTCATGTAGCCAATCCCAGCATAGGCGGCATATACTACATCCTCAACCTGCTCTCGTGTCAGGACATCTACAACACATGTG
>CAZVAH010000084.1:0-319 GCA_964625035.1 uncultured Bacteriovoracaceae bacterium
CATCAAGGTCACTATAAAGATAGTAACTACAAGTCCTATCAGGGCCAAAATACCAACCCGTTGGCCCATACCCATGCTTCCAAATTTCGTTCGTATTCTGCTAAAAAATTCTGCTGGCGTCATCTCAATCTCGTAAGTTCATTATACCCTTCTATAAGCTTGTTAGCAGATGAAATTAAAAGGCGAAGCGCAATATCTGCCTTTTGCATCTTAATCATGGCCTCATGGATATTTATGGTCTTACCTGAAGCCAAGTCAAGAGATGCCTTGTTGGCATCCGTCATAATATCGTTCGTTGAATGAATCGCCTCTTTAAGGG
>CAZVAH010000084.1:329-7033 GCA_964625035.1 uncultured Bacteriovoracaceae bacterium
TTTCCATTCACACCTGGGGCTACTTCAGTTGGAAAAGGATTTATTCGCATTATTACCTCCCAATATTAAGCGCCTTTAATGCCATATCCATTTGTGCCTTTACTGCAGTTGTATTGGCCTCAAACGCCCTGGTTGCATTTATCATATTTACAAGCTCTTCCATTATATTTACATTTGGCATGATGACATAACCATCTTCATCCGCATCCGGATGAGAAGGATCATAAATGCGCCTGCCAGGAGAAGGGTCTTCTGTAACAGCCTCCACATCCACACTATAGAGCACTTCCTCAAATGGTTTGGCCCGTACTACAACATCTCTGCGCTTATATGGGCCACCCCCTTCTACCCTGGTTGTCTGGGCATTGGCCAGATTTGATGAGATAACATTCATCCTTGTCCTTTGAGCGCGTAGCCCACTTGCACTGATATCCATTGCAGTAAATAGATCCATTATCTAATCCCCCTTATCGTACTCTTGATCCATTCCAGTTTTTGCTGCACTATCTGTGCTGAGGCATTATAAAGCAAATGATTTTGAGTGAGTTTCATCATCTCCCTGTCTATATCTACTGTATTAGAATCATTGCCTATTCTTGAATAAGGATCTTCTTCTATCTTATACTTGAGCCCTTCTGAATGGGATCCTTGTATGTGCCCGGGATGTGTGACCTCTAATCGAACATGGGCCTTTTGTTGGGCACCCTCCAGGGCATCCTCAAAACTCACGTCTTTGGCCTTATAGCCGGGTGTGTCTATATTGACAATATTGCTTGATACCACCCCTTGCCGAAAGATGCGATAATCCATCAAAGCCTTTATCTTGGATAAATCCTTGCCAAATATATCTGCCATTGGCATACCTCCCGTTGCTATCTGAATGAAGCAATAGTTGTACCAACAAAAAAGACGGCCTCTATTCAGGGATATACTGTATTATTGTTTGAGGTTTTGACCCCTTTAGTGTCGAATTTTTGACCTTTTTCCTTATACTCATTCAGTTTATTCCTTAGAGTCCTTATACTAATGCCTAATAAGGAAGCTGCCTTTGTCCTATTCCATCCCTCAGATTCCAAGGTAGATAATATAAGATGCCTTTCCATCTCGTTAATAGTCAAACCTACGCCTGGAGAGATATCTGACAAAGAAGGTGCTGTCGTATCCACCATAATGCAGTCTTCTGTTATCTCTTTCTCATCAGTCAAAATCATAGCCCTTTCAAGGGTGTTCTCCAGTTCCCTTACATTGCCTGGCCATGAATAATCAAGTAAGGCCTTTTTTGCCCCCTCACTGAGGATTTTTTCCTCTATACCTTCCCTTTTTGCAACCTTTTCTATAAAGTGTACAGCCAGTGGCATGATATCAAGCTTTCTGCACCTCAAAGGTGGGACCTTTATAGGGATGACATTTAATCTGAAGTATAGATCCCTGCGAAATCTGCTTTCTTTTATATATTTATCTATATCCCTGTTTGTAGTAGAAACGATCCTGAAATCTATATTGATAGATCCTTTTCCACCAACACGGTCTATCTGTCTTTCCTGCAAGACCCTTAAAAGCTTTGCCTGGAGGGCAGAGCTTATCTCTGTAATCTCATCCAAGAGAATTGTCCCTTCATGGGCCTGTTCAAACTTTCCTATTCGGGTAGCATATGCACCAGTAAAGGCCCCCTTTTCATAGCCAAAGAGTTCACTCTCAATAAGATTATCTGGTATAGCAGCCAGATTTATCCCTATGTATGGACCATTTGTCCTCTTGCTGTTATTATGGATATAGCGGGCAATGAGCTCTTTTCCAGTCCCGGATTCACCTTGTATGAATACAGGGGCTTGAGTAGGAGCTACCTTTTTTATCATCTTCAAGATATGCATCATCTTAGGGTCTACTATTACAAAGTCCCCCCCTGGCCGGGCCTTTCCCCCAGCAGGGCCTTTAAGCAATATTGTTATAATCTGCTGAATATCCTCTACCTTAAAAGGCTTTTTTAGATAATAGGTTGCCCCTATTTCTACAAGGCCCTTACCATCGCCTTGGCCTATTGCGACTATCTCTATCTCAGGATATACCTCTTTAACCCCTTCGATTACATCTCTAAATCCATCACATATTATTGCTATCTTATGTGACTTCGGGTTTATTATATCTAAAAACTTACTCTTAGAGCTAAACCCTGCAGGCCTTTGTCCTATATCCGCGATGACCTGGGACAGGATACTTACCATCTCGTTATCTGAATCTAATATGGCTATGGCCATAAAGATCAATCCCCTTTAAACCTGCTACGCAATTTATTGAATTCGCTAACGCTTGCTTTCATTTCTATGCTGGATACATAAGCCCTCGCTGCGGCTAACCACAACAGATCACCACATTGAGCCGTAATCTGGTTTAATATATTCACAGCTCCATCTACATCACCTTCCATAACTGCTATATCCGCAAGGTTATACATGGCCCCCCACCTAAGGTCTGATTTATCATACCCTTTTATCAGGTTATTATATAATCTTTCTGCCCCTTTAATCTCCCCCCCACCTTTCAGCTGCCCTGCCCGAATATAAAGGGCATGTTCTATACTAGGGGAGTCTACCTTGCCATATAATGCGATAATCTTATCAAGGACTCTCACCTCCTTATCTGTCATTGAAAGCCGATGATATGCATCTGCCAGAAGGGAAAGGGTTTTAATGTCCGGCTCTCTTTGCATGTTAACTGTCATTTCTAGAAACGTTACTGCTTCATCTAATCTATCTAGACGATAAAGTAATTCCCCACGGATTCGCTTCATCCTTTGGACATTCTTCCCTTTCGGGTATGCATGCAAATACATTGTATTCCACTCAAGGGCAGACGTATACCTCCCTTGCTTATAATCAATATCAAACAGGAGATCGAGCACCTCATCTTCAATACTGTTATTGCCTTTCACACATGCAAGCAATAAAGGCCTTGCCTCAATAACGTTGCCAAGCATATACAAAGACCTTCCTATAATAAATAGGACTTCAGGATCATTCACCCCCTTTAAAAAACTAGTCTGATATTGAGTATAAAGGTCAAAGATATCATTATACCCGGACTGCGCAGCCAAAAGCTTCAGGCGTGCTAAGATGCCAGATTGTGCGGCAGCATAGGCATATGCATGAACAGGATCATCCTTCTTAGTATCTACCCATGCTGTATAATAAACCCTAAATGCATCATCCCAATTACCATGTTCTGCATAGACCTGGGCTTGTCTTATCTTTACAATGTTCCTTAACGGGCCCGGAATGTCTTCATCCAATACAGTGCTGTATATGTCTATAAGTTTATAGAATGCCTTATCAGACAATTTTTGGTCTTGTTCCAGATCCTCCTCCATCATAAATCTGGCCCGACGGAGTCTAGCTATCACACCACTTTCTCCACTTGGGGAAAGATTCTCTACCTCGCTGAAGATCTTTATAGCCCCCTGTATGTCTCCTAATTGATACAGGCAATCACCTTGTTTTAAAAGATACTTTAGCCTTTGGCTTTGATCTCCCAAGTTTATTGCCTTAAGTATATAGTACCTTGCCTTTTTAAAATCAGCTTTATTAAAGGCTGCATCAGCTACCCTGCCATACAGGGAGGGGTCTTCCTGAAGCAGACCTGCGTCCTTTTCTATAGCCTCTTTATAATAAAGAAGAGCCTTTGAATATGCATTTAGGCCTAAATAGGTATCCCCTAGCATAGAGATATAATAACCCTTTAGTCTATCAGGTATTGCAGAAGGATCAAATTGTTTAATCATCCGTTTATTTGCTATAAATGCATCATCAAAAAGCCCTTGCTTATTTAGGACTTCCATCTCCAGGACACGGGCCTCTATTGCTATATCATCAGATATAGAATCCTTTAGAAAACGGATATATTTCATGGCATCAGCAAATAATGACCATCTTATGAACATCTTTGAATATTCTGCTAGATACATTTCCCTTTCTATCCCAGGTGTTAGCCCTTCTATCCCTCTTCCCATTAAGCTCAGGGCCCTTTGTCTCAAATCCTTCTTGCCATATGGATATGAGACCTTCCAATACGCCCTACTAAGTAACACACATGCCTTAGGGCTAAGATAAGGCTCTCTTTTCTTTAACAGGTCTATGCATGTAGCAATATCTCCCTTTAAATAGGCCTTATTGGCCAAGTCATATCTCTCCTCTGCAGTGATCTCTCCATTCAAGAGAATGTCTAAGATAACCTCTTGAGAATATGGTGCAAATCTGGCTGTAAATTTTTTATCTTCTCCGGGTATGGTAAAGCCTATTGCGCTACCACCTTCCATCTCAACTGTATTCATATATTCCAGATATGGTATAGCCGAAGTATACTTACCAATGTCCCTGCAAAGACACTTTCTATCAAATAAGAGATATAGGCTGTTATAGTCTTTGGACAATAAGATTTGTAGCTTTGTATTATGATCAATCTTAAATACTATCCTGACCTTATCACCTGGTGTAGTAAGGTTTATCGATTCTATGGGGCAATATGACTTCTTAGTTTCTTCAGCAGATATATCTATTACAAATCGTGGTGGCCTCTGCAGATAAGACACCGTATACGTAAATGGCCTTTTTATATAGATCTGACCATCCTTTCCATCAAATAGTATCTTATCTACGATTAAGGTATCCTTTATGTAGGACTTTTCACCCACTGTGTCTGGAAAATTGACTATGAGTGTCTGTTCTTTTTGTGTTATTTTAGGCTTCAAAGGGTACTTTAAATCAAATACCACCCTTACTTTATTTGCCCCTCCGCCGACCTTTATCCCCGCTGCAATGGCCTTAGGGCACACTACATAGCACACTAACAACAACTCAAGGCCTATTATAAAAAGGCCTTTCTTAATAGATACAATCCTTCTTATGTAGCTCACCTAATGTCTGGATACAACTTCTGTGCCATTTTATAAGCATCTGCATATTGCAAGCCACAGACATGACCCAATAACCTCAGGTGGATTATGCCCTAGCGTCAAGGAAAAATCGGTATTGGCCTAGTCTAAGAACATTATTTTTTAGTCTGGCAACCCTTTCTGTGAAAATATTTCTAAATACGCAGTGATCACTCAGAAATGTCATTGTATGTCTTAAGGTTCATAATCAGGAGTATGCGTTTCCGGGAATATCGGGGGCATGCTCGGCAGCCCTTCTTCGATCACCCTCATAGACTTCCATTTTCCTCCATGAAAGCGGATAAAAAAAGCAAAGCCCAGTATGATAATATAAGCAGAAGCAATGGCCCAAGCCACATAGATACTATAATTAAGAATCTCCAGGGCAATATAACAAGGAATGACAAGTACCAAAGAAGAGACCACTATGATAATGTACATGACATACCGGGTATCGCCAGCCCCTTTGATTGCAGAGGCAAAAATGATATTCGTAGCATCAAACAAGGAGTAGAGGGCTACAAACCGAAGAAGAACTACGGTTATAACCCGGATTGGTGCAAGACTCACTGGGTCAGCCTGGAGACTAAAGGGCTTCAGGAAGAGATCTGGCACAAATACAAATGCAGCAGCTATACTTGCCATATAGATAAATGTGAGGTGAAAGCCTGAGTATGCACTGCGTTCTGCTATGTCAGGCCTTTCTTCTCCAAGGTGTTGTCCTACCAGAACTGAAATTGCTATCCCGAAACCAATCATTGGCATAAATGCCAACGTATTGATATTTAAGGCAATGTTAGTAGCAGCCAAAAAGACAGTACCCAACCGACCCACTAAAAGGATAAAGACTGTAAATCCAGCAATCTCAAGAAAAAACTGCACGCCACTGGGGAGACCGAAGCGCACCAGCCGTGCAAAGAGAAACTTCTCAAATGGCCATCCTCTAATGGTGTGATAACGCCTATCATGAGATCGCAAAAAAAACAAAGCCAGGTATGCAAGAAAAGAAAAACATACAGCGGCCACTGTGGCTATACCAGCGCCTTTTATCCCGAGTTCAGGGAATCCCCACTTGCCAAATATCAGGGCGTAATCTGTAGTCAAATTTACAGCAGTTGCCAAGATGTTCACCCACATAACAGGCCAGGGCCTGCCAAGCCCGGAGAAAAAGCCAGCCATGGCAGAAGATGCCACCATAGGCGCAGCGCCGAGACAAAGTACCTGAAAGTATATTATCTCGTAAGCCCGGACTACTGGCCCATGGCCAACAAAGCCAAAAATAGGCCCTGCTAAAGAAATTAATAACAGATGTACAACACCAGCTATAATAGCTATGTACACCCCTTGCCATATAGCTGGGCCAATTTTATCGAAACGACCTGCACCATAGTATTGGGCTACAAATACGCTTACATAGCTGGCAGTCCCTATAAACAGACTCATTATGGTGAAGCTGAGGATACCAGCCGGCAACGCAGCAGCGATGGCCTCTGGTGAGTACCATGTGAGGAACATCCGGTCTACAAAATGCTGGACAGACCATGACCCGGTGCTCAAGATTAATGGAATAGCCAATGTCAATACCTCGCGATACCCGCCATCACGACGCCAACGCCTGGCAAAAAATCGCACGACCCCTTTAAATATCAATGTATTGTCCTTTATAATCAACAGCTGATAAAGATATAAAATGCCAGCTAGTCTTAATATAACATATCTTTATAGCCTAAATACCTGCCATATGTATATAACCTTTATATGAAAATAGGGGTCAGGGATC
>CAZVAH010000085.1:0-7027 GCA_964625035.1 uncultured Bacteriovoracaceae bacterium
GCTATGCCGAAGTGGTGGAATTTGGTAGACACGCCATCTTGAGGGGGTGGTGGGTAACTCCCGTCCGGGTTCAAGTCCCGGCTTCGGCACCAATAAGTATTAAAAAAGTAGATAGAAAGGTGGAGGATAGGTATACAAGTGGCTAGGCGGTGCGATATATGTGGTAAAGGAGTTCAAACTGGGCATAATGTGAGCCATGCGAATAATAGGTCTAAAAGGGTATGGTTGCCAAATCTACAGAAGGTGCGGGTAGAAACTCCACATGGTGTAAAGAGATTAAGGGTTTGTACGCAGTGTATTCGCTCAGGCAGGGTAAAAAAACCTGGGGTTTCACAAGAGTTGTCCTAAAAAGATTGTTGCCGTTCTAGCTTCTCGATACCTTTCAGGCCTCGAATCTTTTTAAACAGTGCGTTAAGTTCATAAAGGTCTTTTATCAGCACACTAAAGAGACACATTGATGTGCCACTTGAGAAAGACTGTGTTCTCGCCTTTGTTATATTAACCCCATGGGCACCTATAGTAGCTGATATTGAGCCAAGCATGCCAGGTTTATCATGGCAGATCACTGAAAATTCAACCTCATGCATCTCCGTAACAGAGGTATCCCATTCTACAGGCACTAACCTTTGCTTATCTACCTCCAACACATAGGGGCAGCTGGCCCTGTGCACAGTAATACCATGTCCTTTTGTGATAAAACCAACTACCTCATCTCCAGGCAGGGGCCTGCAACACCTACCAAATCTTACCAAAAGGTTTTCAACCCCCTTTACTGTAACACCTCCTATATTCTGCTTCTTAGCAGAAACATGTGTCTTACGCTCTGTCTTTCCAGCCTCCGGGATAATCTTATGTATGACCTGATTAACAGATGTCCTGCCAAATCCAACCGTAGCAAACAGGTCTTCTGTACTCTTCAACGAAAATTCCTTGGCGATCTTATCCATACTCCCATCCTTTATGCTCTTGGATAAAGAGATGCGATAAGACTTTAGTGCCTTTTCTATGATCTCTTTGCCTAGGGATATACTCTCCTGCCTCTCTTGAGCACGTATCCAAGAGCGTATCTTTGTCCGAGCCCTTGACGTCTTTACAATCCGAAGCCAATCTTTACTTGGATGCTGGCGAGCAGATCTTAAAATATATACTACATCCCCACTTCTAAGTTTGTATCTAAGTGGAACAATCTGATCATTTACCCTGGCGCCTATACACTGATGACCCACCTGGGTATGTACACCATATGCAAAGTCTAAAGGAGTGGCACCCCTTGGAAAGGAGAGCACATCTCCTTTTGGGGTGAATACATACACCTCATCAGGATAAAGATCTACCTTTACACTCTGTAAAAATTCTTTTGGATCCTTTAACTCACTTTGCCATTCAAGAAGCTGTCTAAGCCACGTAAACTTCTTACCATCATGGTCACTTATCTCTACCCCTTCCTTATAACGCCAGTGAGATGCAATCCCCTCCATGGCAATACGATCCATCTTATAGGTTCTTATCTGTATCTCTATGCGCTCACCCAATGGGGCCAATACCGTAGTATGCAAGGACTGATACATGTTTTCCTTTGGCATGGCAATAAAGTCCTTAAACCTAAACTGGATGGGCTTCCACATTGAATGAATAATCCCTAAGGCCGTATAGCACTCCTCTACTGTATTAAGAATCACCCTTATCCCAAGGATATCGTAAACACTTTCGAGAGGGATACCCTGAGATTCAAGCTTTTTATAGACACTGTATATATCTTTTATTCTTCCTGCTACTTGGGCTTTAACGCCTCCCTTTTCTAATTCAGAGCGGACCTGGGCCATCATGTCGTTGAGATGTCTGTCTTTTTCCTTTGCCTTGGTATCCAGATCTGCCTTAAGTATAGTATAGGTCTCAGGATCTAAATATTTTAAGCTCAATTCCTCTAATTCTGTCTTGATCCAGTGTACACCAAGTCTATTTGCCATAGGTGCATATATGTCCAGCGTTTCTTTAGCAATCCTGTGCCTGGAGGCAAGGTCATGATATTTTAAGGTACGCATATTATGGAGGCGATCAGCAAGTTTAATAAGTAATACCCTTAAATCCTTATTCATAGCCAAGATCATCTTCCTGAAATTCTCAGCCTGCCTTTCCTCCTTAGAACGAAACTGTATCTTACCGATCATTGTTAAACCATCTACAAGAGAAGCAATCTCATCACCGAATTCTTCTTTAATATCATCTGCTACTGTAAGACTATCCTCGATAGTATCATGTAGTAGGCTTGCAGCCACAGATGCAACATCTAAGCGCATTTGAGTGATTATCCATGCCACCTCTAATGGATGGTTAAGATAAGGCTCTCCACTTAATCTTGTCTGTCCCTGGTGAATTCTTGCAGAAAAAACATAGGCCTTTTCTATAATTATCCTGTCTGCATCAGGAATATATGCAGATACTTCATCAAGTATGTCATTAATCCTTACGGTCAATACCTAATACCCTTCTCCTTTAATATCGATTTACAATAATCAATAATCCTATCAGGAGAAATCTTTGTTGTGCCCCCTTTTGCTCTATCTTTTATCTCTATAACACCATCTTTGAGTGCCTTTGGCCCCACAGTTATTCTATACGGCACTCCTATAAGGTCTGCATCCTTGAATTTTACCCCAGGCCTCTCATCTCTGTCATCTATAAGAACATCGATACCAATGGCCTTTAATCCCTTATATATTTTCATAGAGGTAGCCATCACCTCTCCATCCTTTATATCAATAGGCAGTATCAAAAACGGGTACGGGGCTACACTAAGAGGGAAGATAATCCCATTGTCATCATGACACTGTGCTATGATAGCAGCTACTGTCCTGCCAATCCCAATCCCATAGCAACCCATCACTATTGGTTTTAGAGACCCTCTTTCATCTGAAAACATGGCATCCATAGCACTTGAGTACTTTGTACCTAATTTAAATATGTGTCCTACTTCAATGCCCCTTATTTGCTCTAACATGCCCTTCCCACACCTTGGGCAAGGATCGCTGGGGTTGGCGATCCTGATATCGTCTATAGTGGTTAAACTTACATCTCTAGACAACCACACACCTTTAAGATGATAGCCCTCTTCGTTTGCACCTGTGATAAAGGGCCCGTCATTTACCAAAGCCATATCCGCTATGATCTCTATATTCAGATCTGCCGGCCCTGCAAATCCACGGGAAGCAGATGTTGTGGCCTTAATAATCTCTTCATCTGCCATTTCCAGGCTCTCACAATTTAATACCTGCCTCAACTTCACCTCGTTTACCTCATGATCACCTCTGACAAGTGCTGCTACAATACCAGTATCGGTATTGTAAATTATGGTCTTGATAATGTCTTTTTGCCTTACACCAAGAAAATCACATACCTGTCTCACTGTCTTTACACCAGGGGTGTGCACCCTTTGTGGCTTCCCCTCTGGTGCATCCTCTAATGCTAAGGCCTTCTGCCTTAAAACTTCTGCCTTTTCTATATTTGCTGCATAACTACACTTGGTGCAACTCAGGATAACGTCCTCTCCTGCATCTGCTAATACCATGAATTCATGAGAAAAAGTGCCACCTATAGCCCCAGTGGCTGCTTCAACTGCCCTAAATTCAAGCCCACATCGATCAAAGATACGTCCATATGCACCATACATGGCATTGTAACTCTTTTCTGAACTTGCATCATCCACGTCAAATGAATATGCATCCTTCATGATAAATTCTCTTGCCCTTATCAATCCGAATCTAGGTCTAATCTCATCTCTAAATTTTGTTTGTATCTGATATAGAATAAGGGGTAAATTCCTATAGGAGTGAACCTCTTCCCTCACAAGAGCAGTAATGACCTCCTCATGAGTGGGGCCAATGGCAAATGGTGCACCCTTTCTATCCTTAAACCTAAGAAGCTCTTTCCCATACATAGACCACCTGCCACTCTCTTCCCAAAGCTCAGCAGGTTGAACCGTTGGGAGTAAAACCTCTTGCCCATCTATATTATTCATTTCCTCCCTGACGATTTCTTCCACCTTTCTCAAGACAGCTAAACCATAAGGCAGATATGAGTATATCCCGGAAGCCACCTTTTTGATCATCCCAGCCCTTAGCATCAGTTTATGACTTATCACCTCTGCATCTTTAGGATCTTCCTTGTGTGTATGCAAAAACATTGAGGATAACTTCATTTTGACTCCCTTTTGACTTGTTCTATTAAAGATTTTACTATCTCTGAGTTTTCTACACGCCTGATTGGTTTCCCATGTACGAACATTACAGCTCCATTCTTATCACATGCAATCCCTATATCCGCCTGTCTCGCCTCTCCGGGGCCATTTACCACACAGCCCATTATCGCCACTATCATATGTGTCTTTATACCAGAGGTGGCCTCCTCTACTTCTGATGCAATAGAAGCTATGTCTGCATTTGCCCTGGCACACATAGGACACGCTATGACTCGTATACCCTCATCCTTAAGCCCAAGAGATTCTAACAGGACCTTGCCTGCGATAACCTCCTTTACTGGATCAGCTGATAAGGAGATCCTTATAGTATCACCTATGCCCTCAAACAAAAGAATCCCAAGGGCTATAGAGCTCCGTATTGCCCCTGAAAAAAGTGTTCCTGCCTCGGTAACTCCGATATGGAGAGGCCAGGATGATATCTTTGCAAAGCCCCTGTAGGCATTAATGGTCTCAATTATATCAGAAGATTTCAGGGATACCTTGATGGCATCGACACCCATGTCTTCGAGTATAGACACATCTTGCCTTGCACTCTCTATCAGTGCACAGGCACTGTCATTACCAAATCTATTTAAAATAGTCTTTTTCATTGAGCCCAGATTTACACCTACACGGATAGGTGTCTTCCTCTCAATTGCTACTTTTGCAATCTCTGAGAGCTTCCTTTTTCCCCCAATATTACCTGGGTTTATACGTATCCCATCAATACCTGTCTCCATGGCTCCTATAGCCATCTTATAATCGAAATGAATGTCAGCAATTATTGGGATATTGATCTCTTTTTTTATCTTTGGGAGGGCCTGAAGGGATTTTATATCCGGGAGGCTTACCCTTACAATATCGCATCCTGCCTCCTCTAAAGAATGTATCTGCCTTATAGTTGATACGACATCCTTTGTAGAGGTATTGGTCATCGACTGGATACTAATCGGGGCTCCATCCCCTATCGGAACGTTCCCCACATAAATTCTTTTTGTACTATTTCTATCAACTATCATGATGTCTAAGTATCATATCCAAATATAAGACTCAAGATTGTTGCTCAACCAGACGATACTACTTAAAATGGAACGATTGGATACTAATGAAATATTAAGAATGCTGAATGATATAGGAGAGCTTCCCACGCTACCTTCAATTGCTGCAGCTGTCATGGAGAAGACCCTTGATGATAATGCAAATGCTCGTCAGATAGCAGATATGGTGGAAAAGGATCAAGCAATTGCCGCAAAGGTGTTAAAGGTTGCAAATTCAGCCTTCTATAGGAGAATAAAAGAAATCTCTACGATAAGGGGCGCAGTGGTAGTCCTTGGGCTAAACGTACTAAAGAGCATTGTATTGAGTATCTCTGTAATAGATATATTTAAGAACAAAGATGAAAATACGTTGGATCTATACCTTTTCTGGCAACACAGCCTTGCTTGTGGGGCATGCGCTAAGGCAATTGCTGAAAAGGCTTTCCCTGAATATACGGAAAACGCCTTTATGGCAGGGCTTCTCCATGATGTGGGTAAAATAATAGCAGACCAAAAGCTATGCAAAAATGGGGAGTATGGCCAAGTCATTAAGATTATGGAACGTGGGAATATAAACATTATAGAGGTAGAACAGGAGGTCATAGGAATAGACCACGCAACCTTAGGCAAATATCTCCTGGAACGATGGAACCTGCCGGTGATTCTTAGCGAGACAGCAGGCAATCATCACACTATGACGATAAGCGACATAAGGAGTTCTGACACAAATAGGCTTTGTGCCATAATTCATGTGGCAGATATGATAAGCAATCATTTAGGTCTTGGTATCTCAAAAGATCAGGTCAGTTTTATTGAACCAGCACTGCTAAATCAATTAGACCTCTCCAGCCAAGATATTCAGGGAATCTCTATCTCCCTACAGGACAGCATTTCAACTATAAGCGAGGATCTTGACATACCAAAGGCAGAACCCAAGACATACTTTGAGGTATTACAATCAGCAAATGCCAAGCTAGGCAAGCTTAGCCTTGATCTGGAACAGAAGAAAATGGCCTTAGAGCGCAGGACCATTGAGCTCTCTATTCTCAATCAAATGAGCACTGAGCTGCAGGCATCCATAAAGCTTACAGAGATAACTAAGGTGTTGACCACACATATACTGTCAATGCTGGAGTGTGCAAAAGCGAGGTGTACTATACGACTTAATCCTTTGCGGGTAATGATTACAGAATCTTTTTGGATGGGGGATGCAGTTCAGACGCGCTCTGGGGCAACTGGTGTAACAAAGGAGCTACTTGAGCGTACAAAAGGCATGTTCCCCAAATCAACCACTACTATATTTGTCCCTTTAAAGGTTAAAAATAAGGCCATAGGCATGTTAGAAGCCGTATATAAAGATGATCACAATATGCGAGATCCAAATCAAGACCGTTTACTACTCAGGACCATAGGGGACGTAGGGGCTCAGGCTATACAACGTGCTGTGCTTATTACAAAAAATATCAAAACGCAACGCCTTGCCGCTGTCTCAAAGGCTGCTATAGCTGCAAACCACGAGATAAACTCCCCATTAACTACCATATTACTTAAGATAGACATGCTATTAAAATCCAAACCTCCATTAAACGAAGCCACCCAAGGCGCCTTAAGAGACATAAAAAAGGAAAGCTTGCATATTAAAGGATTAGTAAAAAAGATGCTAGAGATCTCTGATATAGTAGAGACCGACTATACCCACGATGAAAAAATGCTCGATATAAACAAGGGTGCTGCCCAAAAAGAAGAGACTTCCCAA
>CAZVAH010000086.1:0-6983 GCA_964625035.1 uncultured Bacteriovoracaceae bacterium
ATATAGGCCTGCAAATGCTTCCTATGCCACCTTCTTTATGTTTACTGCGCTTACCTTATATTCCGGTATCCCAGAGGCAGGATCAAACACAGGGTTTGTAAGTCTGTTTGCCGCAGCCTCGCTATAGTGGAATGGTATAAAGACCACGCCTTTGTCACACCTATCCGAGATATCAGCGCATACCTCAATAGAGCCTCTCCTTGATGCAACCTCAATCCTGTCTCCCTGAGAGATACCCAGCCTCTCAGCATCTACTGAATTTATCTCTACAAAGGCATCAGGTGTCCTTGATACAAGCCCTTTGGCACGTCTGCTCATAGTAGCAGTATGATACTGATAAAGGATCCTGCCTGTTGAGAGTAAGAATGGATACTCTTTATCAGGCAACTCAGCGGGTGGTTTATGTTCACAGACACTGAACAAACCCTTACCACGCGCGAATTTTTCAGTATGGAGGATCGGAGTACCTGGATGATCCGTGTCAGGACATGGCCAGCAGATGCCTTCTTCTTCGATACGATCATAGGTGATACCCGCATACGATGCAGTCACCTTATTTATCTCCTCCATGATCTCACGAGTACTACTGTATCCCCAATCAACGCCCATCTTGTTTGCTAAATCAGTAATGATTTCCCAGTCCGCAAGGGCCTTACCAGGTGGGTCTACGGCCTTACGTACCCCCATGACCCTGCGCTCTGTATTGGTAAATGTCCCATCCTTTTCCATCCAACACGTACTCGGAAACACCACATCTGCAAGCTCACCTGTCTCATTCAAGAAGATATCCTGGGTCACCAGTAGATCAAGGTTCTTTAGTGCCTTTTCTACATGATTTATATCAGGGTCTGACATCATGAGGTTCTCACCCATTACAATAAACGCCTTTACAGAGCCATCATAAGCTGCATCTATCATCTTGGGTAATATAAGCCCGGGGTTATCAGGTATCTTTGTGCCCCATGCATCCTCAAATGGCTTGCGGTGATCTGCATTAGCAACATTTCTATATCCTGGCAGATTCCCAGGCAGACATGCCATATCACATGCACCCTGAACATTACTCTGCCCCCTTAGAGGATTTACGCCTGTACCAGGCCGGCCGATATTGCCTGTCAACATGGCCAGGTTTGCACAGGATTTCACATTATCTGTCCCAACCGTGTGCTGGGTAATACCCATAGCATAGACAATGGCAGAGGCACCAGAGCCTGCATACATCCTTGCTGCTTTTTTAAGCTCATCTGCTGGTACACCTGTGATCTTCTCTACATATTCAGGGTTATATTTCTCAACAGCCTTCTTTAAGGCATCAAAGCCTTCAGTCCTTGCTGCAATAAACTTATCATCTGCAAGACCCTCTTCGATTATTACATTCATAAGCCCGTTTAGTAACGCAATATCTGTTCCCGGGTTGTGTCTGAGCCATATGGTTGCAAACCTTGCAAGTTCTATATTCCTGGGGTCAACAAGGATCAGTTTAGCGCCTTTTTGTGTTACAGCCCTCTTGATAAATGTAGAGATAACCGGATGGTTCTCTGTGGTATTTGTACCTATGATCAAAAAACAATCAGATTTCCCCAAATCCTCAATGGAATTGGTCATTGCCCCAGAACCAAATGCAGCGGCCAGACCGGCCACGGTGGAGCTGTGTCAGAGCCTGGCGCAGTGATCTACATTATTCGTACCGATCACTGCTCTCATGAACTTTTGGAATAGATAATTTTCTTCATTCGTACACCTTGCAGAAGAAAGACCTGCAATAGAATCCGGACCATGCTTTTCCTTTATATCTGTAAGCTTGTCTGCAACATAGGCAATTGCATCATTCCAGCTTGCCTCTTTTAGTTTTCCGTCGACCCTGATCATCGGGGTTGTAAGCCTGTCGGGATGATCAATAAAGTCATATCCAAAACGGCCTTTTATGCATAGACTACCATGATTTGGCAAAGATCCGCCTTCCCTTGGTGTAGTTATCTTTACGACCTTGTTATCCTTTATATTCAGGTCCATCTGACAGCCTACACCACAATAGCCACAGGTGGTACGCACCTTTTCCAAATCAATCCCACGACCGGCAAAGCGGCCCATCTTTTCTGTCAGTGCCCCCACAGGGCAAACCCTTACACATTCACCGCAGAATACGCAGTTCGATTCTTCATACTTTAGACCAAATGCTGGCCCTACCGCGGCTGTTGGTCCCCTGCCTGTATAATCGAGCACCTGGTTGACCTGTATCTCCTGACATGCACGTACACACAGCCCGCAGAGCACACACTTGTTCATATCCCGGATGATCATAGGATTGGCATCTTCAATAGGCTTTATCTCCGCGGATTCTCCAAATCGAAGCCTATCTATATCTATACCCATTTCATATGCCAGATCCTGCAGTACACAGTCCTGATTGTTTTCGCAGGTCATACAATTGTGGCGGCCCATAGATATCAATAGTTCAACTGTAAGCCTTCTAGCACTCAAAACACGGTCTGTATTTGTGTAGACAACCATGCCATCCTCTGCTGGCATACAGCATGCGGTCACAAGCGTCCTTGCCCTTTCCACCTCTACTACACACACCCTGCATGCACCAGCTGGCTTAACCTGCTCATGATGGCAAAGCACAGGGATATAGATATTATTTTCCTTCGCTACCTCATAAATGGTTTGACCTGGGTTGAACTCTAATTCTTTCCCATCGATTGTTATCATTATCTCCCTCCATTTACTCTATCTCAGCATCGCACCTTAGACATCTGCATGCCTCTTTATAGGCGATCTCTTTTGTATATCCTTTTTCCACTTCTTTGAAATTGCCTACCCTGTCTTTCACAGACAGCTCTGGCATTGAGACCTTAGGTTGCTCTTCAGTCTCCTCATCTATCTCAAGGGGTATCTCTATCTTTTCTTCATCTGGCACCTTATATGGTGGCTCATTATTTTTTGTCCTTATATAATCATCTAGCTCCTGGGCTGCTTTGTCTCCCTGTGCTATGGCCTCCACCACTGTAGCAGGCCCACTTGCTGCATCTCCTGCCACAAAGATCCCGTCTGCTGTAGTCATGGTGCTATTCCTATCCGCAACCTCGAACATATCCCTCTTGACAGAGACACCAGCATCTTTTGGTATAAATGATGTGTCAGGGGCTTGCGAGATAGCTGGTATTACTGTATCTACGTCCAGCCGAAACTCACTACCATCTATGAATGATGGCCTGCGCCTGCCGGACCTGTCAAATTCACCAAGGGCCATTTTTTTGCACTCTATACCCTTAACCTTCCCATCTTCTCCAATGATCCTTACAGGTGCTACCAGATATTCTATATTCACTCCCTCTTCCAAGGCCGCATCAATCTCTGCTGCCTGGGCAGGCATATCCTTCCTTTCTCTACGATACAGTATGGTAACCTCTCCTGCGCCATTTCTCAAAGACGTCCTTGCCGCATCTATTGCAGAGTTTCCACCACCGATTATAGCTACATGATTTCCTACATCTATATCTTTGCCTAGATTCACAGCCCTCAAGAATTCAATAGCACCGATCACACCATCTAAATCCTCACCATCAATATCCAATGTCCAGCTCTTGTGTGCACCTATTGCTATGACAATATGGTCATAAGTGTTTTTTAATTGATCCCATGATATGTCTCTGCCTACACGGGTATTGGTCTTTATCTCTACTCCAAGGGCCTCTATATCGCCTATGTCTATATCCAGGACATCCCTTGGAAGCCTGTATTCGGGGATGCCATAGCGCATCATCCCGCCTGCTTCTGGCAGCTCTTCAAAGACCACCACCTTGTAGCCCCTCTTTGCCAGATCATGTGCAGCAGTAAGGCCTGCAGGACCAGCGCCTATTATAGCAATCTTCTCCTTCCTTGTGACCTCCAGCGGTTCTACATTTGGACGGGAGCCATTGTCTGTAATATAGCGTTTTAACCAGGCAATGGCCATTGGATCATCTAGTTGGCCCCTTCTACATTTATCAGCACAGAACTGCGGACAGACCCTGCCACATATGCATGGAAACGGATTGGTCTTCTTGAGTATCTTATATGCATCATCTAACCTGCCTGCCCTCACCAGGGCAATATATGCCGGCACATCCATCTCAATCGGGCATGCATGCTGGCAAGGTGATTTAAACAGTTCAGAACAGACAACAGCAGGACATCTCTTTTCATAGATATGTGCCTCATACTCATCCCTGAAATAACGTATGGTAGACAAAACAGGGTTTGGTGCAGTCTGGCCCAGGCCGCATAGTGCAGAATCCTTAATAATGACTGCCAATTCCTCTAAAAGTTCTATATCACCCTCTTTACCTTGACCATTGCATATCTTGGTAAGGATCTCTAACATACGCTTGGTACCTTCTCTACAGGGCGTACACTTACCGCAAGACTCTTCCTGGCAAAACTCCATAAAGAACCTGGCAGCATCTACCATGCAGCTGTCCTCATCCATGACAATGAGTCCACCTGATCCCATTATTGCACCCATCTTTGTTATCTCTTCGTAATCAGTAGGTGTATTCAGACCCTCTGCAGGGATACAACCGCCTGATGGACCGCCTAATTGGGCTGCCTTAAATTTCTTTCCACCTTGAATGCCACCACCAATATCAAATATAATATCCCCAATAGGTGTGCCCATTGGCACCTCGACCAGGCCCACATTGTTTACATCACCTGTTAGAGCAAAGACCTTGGTGCCTTTAGATCGCTCTGTTCCAATAGATGCATACCACTTGCCACCGTTTAGGATGATTTGCGGAATGTTTGCATATGTCTCTACATTATTAAGCACTGATGGCTTGTCCCATAGGCCTTGATTAGCAGGAAACGGTGGTCTTGGTCTTGGCATGCCTCGCCGGCCTTCAATAGATGCCATAAGCGCTGTCTCTTCACCACAGACAAACGCACCAGCGCCTTGATAGACCTCTATATCCAAATCATAACCAGAGCCCAGGATATCCTTGCCAAGCAAGCCATATTCCTTAGCCTGGGCAATTGCAATATTGAGACGTTTTATGGCCAGAGGATATTCTGCACGGCAATAGATATATCCCTGATGCGCATCTATGGCATATCCACCTATAATCATACCTTCTAAGACTGCATGGGGGTCTGCCTCCAGTACAGACCTGTCCATGAATGCACCAGGATCACCCTCATCCGCATTACACAGGATATACTTTGTATCTCCTTTTGCTTTACGTGCAAATGTCCACTTCAGACCGGTTGGGAAACCAGCCCCACCACGGCCACGAAGTCCTGATGCCTTCACCTCTTCGATAACCTCTTCAGGGCTCATCTCTGTCAGTGCCTTGGATGCACCCATATACCCATCACGGGCTATATATTCATCTATCTTTTCTGCATCTATAATGCCCCTGTTTTTTAGGACTATTAACTTTTGTTTGCCAAAAAACGGGATATCTTTTACATGCGGGATAAGCCTTTCTGTTACAGGCTCACGATACATTAACCTCTCTACTGGCCTACCCTTTATAATATGTTCCTCTATAATTTCAGGGACATCATCTACTGTGACATACTGGTAAAAAGTGCCTTCAGGATAGATGGTTATGACCGGCCCTGCAGCGCAGAACCCATTACAGCCTGTCTCTACTACCTGAACTTCATTCGCAAGACCCCGCCTTGCTATCTCGTGATTGAGAGCCTGACGAACAGTCACACTACCAGATGCCCTGCATGCTGTGCCCCCGCATATAAGTATATGTGAACGAAAAATCTTCATCTGAACCTCCCTACTGGTCTTCCTTGCCTGTTGCCATTACGAACTGGGTTTGGACCTCACCATTTAATATGTGCCTTTTAAATATCTGCCGTGTCTTGTTTGGTGTAAGATATTCATAGATCACCGGGGCATTGCCTTCTTCTTCAATTGTCATTAAAGGTTCTCTGCTGCAGATGCCCCTGCAGCCAGAGGTGGTAACCAGAACATCATCAGCACCACTTTGGGAGAGTTCTTCTATTAATGTATCAAGGACCTGTCTGGCACCAGCTGCAATCCCGCAAGTACCCATATGCACGGTAATTTTCAGACGTTTCTCACCAGACCTGAGGACATCTTCTCTTTGGACCCTCTCCTTTATCTTTTTTAAATCGTCTACTGTAAGCTTTGCCATATAAACCCTCCTCTATTCATACTTGGACAGAATGCCTTCAATCTTTTGAACCTTCATCCTGCCATGTGTATCATCATCAACTACCATTACAGGGGCCAACCCACAGGCGCCTAAACATCTGACCGTCTCCAAAGAAAAACGTCTGTCCTCTGTGCATCCTCCAGGCTCAATACCTAAACTCCCAGTCAACTTTTCAAGTATCCTCTTGCTACCCCGCACATAACAGGCAGTACCAAGGCATACCCTGATATTATGCCTGCCTCTGGGAGTCATGGTAAAAAATGAATAAAATGTAATTACACCATAAACATTCGCTATAGGAATATTTAGACCCTTCGCTACCCTATTCTGAATTCCTATAGGTAGATATCCTAGAACGTCTTGAATCTGTTCTAACACAGGTATCAAAGATCCGGGCTTTCCTTTATTCTCTGAAATAATCTTATCTACCTGCTCAATCTGATCAGGGGAAAACTCCTCTAATCCGGAATCCTGCAGTTCACTCAAATTCGCCATCCTTACCCCCTTGGATATCTGTTATATTTTTAACGCATACCATGCATTCTATAATGCATCAAGTAAAAAGTGAACCGTCATTCATTAATTTATCGGCTATAGCCAATAAATTAAGGCACAAAGGCGCATAGTTACAAAGGCACAAACAGATCTCACCTTCCTTCTTTCTTTGTGCCTTGCAATCTTGTGCTTCACTGAATGATTACTATAGTTGCTATCTTGGCTTGATACAAACCTTAAAGATCTGTATACAGATGCATCATGAAGAAAATGACAGGAATCGTGCTCATAGGTGGTAAGTCAAAAAGG
>CAZVAH010000087.1:0-6980 GCA_964625035.1 uncultured Bacteriovoracaceae bacterium
TCTTAATAGTCTCCACCTGAGCCAGGGTCTTGTTTACTTTATCCACCTCTTTTTGGATGAGCTCAATAATTTCTTCATTGTGGCAAAGATTTTTGTAAGTAGTAAAGGGGATGCGTTTATTCTGGGCGTATTCCATAACGTTTTCGTCATCGATCATGATTAAGCCTGTGAGAAACTTTTTACGGTCACCGATAACCACGGCATCATTGATGTAAGGACTGAACTTGAGTTTATTTTCAATGTACTGTGGGGTAATATTTTTTCCACCAGCTGTGATAATAATGTCCTTCTTGCGATCAGTGATCATAAGATTGCCCTCATCATCGAATCTGCCTACATCGCCGGAATGAAGCCACCCGTCTACTATATATTCTTTTGTCAATTCAGGGGCTTTATAATATCCCTGGAAAACATTAGGTCCCTTCACCAGGATTTCCTCATCTTCAGCGATCTTCACCTCTACGCCCGGTATAGGCTTCCCTACTGTTCCCAATTTAATGTCATCGCCTTGATGAATAGCGGTGGGGCCGGTATCCTCTGTCTGTCCATAAACCTCCCTGATGGGGAGTCCACTAGCATGGAAAAACTTTAGGATATCGGGTGAAATAGGGGCGCCCCCCGAGAATACAAAGCGCCCCCGATCCAGACCCAAAGAGCGTTTAAGATTCCTGAATACCATGAAATGGGCTACGGCGTATTTGATCCTTAAATACACAGGGGGTTGTCGGTGATCTAATCTATAGATACTGGCCTTCTCCCCGGTCTTAACAGCCCAATTGAAGATCTTCTTTTCCAGCCAGGTGGAATCCTGCATACCAAGAATTATACTGGAATAGAACTTTTCCCAGATACGGGGTACCGCAAAAAATACATGGGGAGAGATCTCCCGAAGATTTTCAGGTACTGTCTCCAGATTCTCTGCAAAGTTAATAACCTGCCCATAGGTCAGCGAGCAAAATGTAGTCATATTGCGCTCGGCAATGTGACAAAGGGGGAGAAAGGAGAGGATTTCATCAGTTTCATACATGGGGTTGCATTCGCCAAGTCTCTGGTTGGTCCAGATAACATTTTTGTTGGAAAGCATAGCTCCTTTTGGCCTTCCGGTTGTTCCCGAGGTGTAGACGATAAAAGCGATATCTTGTGGTGTTACCTCTTTCCATATCTTTTCAAATTTATCTGGATTTTCCTCCATATATTTTTGACCAAGCTCTAAGAATTCATCATAATCAATGACCTGGGGATCTTTGAAATCTCTCAGACCCTCCATATCATAGACCACAATCTTCTTGAGGTTGGGCAAATTTTCTCTGCACTGCAGGACCTTGTCCAGCTGCTCCTCATCTTCAGCAAAATAGATACGAGTCTCTGAATGTGAAAGGATAAATTTCACTTCATCCGGTGAATTCGTGGTGTAGATCCCGACCGTTATTCCCCCGCAGCAAATAGTTGCAATATCGCAATACAGCCATTCCGGCCTGTTTTCACTGAGGATGGAAACGCTCTGGCCCTTTTCAAGGCCTAAAGCCAAAAGTGCATTACCGCAGATGCGTACATTCCTGCGATAGTCATCCCAAGTGTATTCTTTCCACACACCAAGAACTTTATCACACATGGCAACCCGGTCTTTCCAGCGTTCAGCCTGCCCAAAGAAAAGTTTTGGTATGGTATCCAGGGATGGATCTGGCAGTTCCACCTTCTTTCTTTCTTTGCGCGGTTTTTCCATAGTTGCTTGCATAAATCTCTCCTTTGCCCTATGAGCCCCACCTTTTACCTTTATTCTCCTTTAATCTTGGAATATCGCCAATCTCCTATTGGTGTCCAAAGACCATTTTTTACCTTATACATCTTTACAGAGCTTCCTCCTGCCCTCTTGTTGGGGCCCCAGGTGATGGGTGAAAGAATTCCATTATCAAAGTCCTTGAAGGTCTCCAGTGCCTTGATCATGCCTTCCCGGGTCAGATCTTTACCTGCCCTCTTTAGGCCCTCTACCAGGGTGGCAGCGGCCTGGTATCCATACAGGTTATAGAAATTGTTTATGTCGCACATCTTGTACTTGGCCATATTATTTTTATACTCGGTGATTCCGGGAGTGGTTTCGGTGTAGGCGTCATAGACCATACCAGTGCAGTAAAAGCCATTGCTGTAATCGACAGCATCACCGGCCAAATCAATAATCTTTTTGGCCATGGATGCTGTGGAGGTGGTGTAGGCGGCCTTATACTGCAGGCGCTGGGCCTCCTTCATTATTATAGCCGGCTCCCGAATCAGGGTCCACTCCAGGATATGTGTAATACCTGCATTTTTGCACTTGGCCACCTGAGAGCTGAAATCTACAGTGCCCCTTTTGTAAGGAAGCTCTAAAAGATCAAGACCATAATGCTTACACCCTATACGTGTCCCGTTACGCCAGTCATGACCTGGTGTATCATCCTGATAGATGCATGCAATTTTTGGGTTCTTTATACCCATGTCATCCACGATATACTCCACGGCGAGCTTTCCCTGCAACGTGTACGTAGGGTCAGCCAGAAACAGATACTTTCTGGGAGGAACCCCCATATCACGGTTCTGTGTGGCTGGTGTAATCAGGGGTATTCCTCTGGATTCCAAAAATGGATACATGGCGTTGCTCTGAGCCGATCCCAAGACCATGAATATACAAAAGACCTTGTCCTTGGCAACCAGTTTTTTACAGGCCTGTACGGCTCGGGGAGATTGGTATCCATCGTCCTCAAGGACGTATGTGATTTTACGTCCATAAATACCGCCTTGGTCATTGATGTACTTAAAATAGAGCTTGGCCCCGTCACTAACCCCCTTTCCCATAAAAGCAATGGGACCTGAGAGATCCACAATACCGCCGATCTTGATCTCTTTTTTGGAAACGCCCTCTTCTGCCCAACTCACTGTGGTAAAGACAAACAAAAGGGCCAATGCCATAACAATCGATCTCAATACCTTTGTGCTTCCCATCTTCCTACCTCCTTTATTTAGTTATTAATTTTTGTTGTCAGTGGCCAAGGATTGATCTTGTTAAGGAAGCCACCCCTTTCCTTCCGGTAATATTGACCAATACTTACTGCCGACAACCACCCTTACCTCCACTGTTTCTTTTTCTTCCATCTACGTGTACCGCGGATGCCCTCTTCCCTCATGCCGAGGTAAAATTCCTGAACATCCTCATTTGCTTTCAATTTTTCTGTTGACTCGTCCATAACTATGCGCCCCACTTCCAGAATAAAGCCATGCTCGGCAATGTCAAGGGCCATCTTGGCATTTTGTTCTACAAGAAGGATAGTGACATTTTCTTCCTGATTAATTCGTTTGATGATTTCGAATATCTTCTTTACTAAACTTGGGGCCAGTCCGAGAGAAGGCTCATCCAGGAGCAGGAGTCTGGGTTTGGACATGAGAGCCCTCCCAATAACCAGCATCTGCTGCTCACCACCGCTTAGAGTATAAGCAAACTGATCCTGCCGCTCAAGCAGAATTGGGAAATAATTATAAACCCGCTCCATATCATTAGCTATACCTTGATTATCCTTGCGGAGAAACGCACCCATCATAAGGTTCTTATAAACAGTAAGATCGGGAAAAACTTCTCTTCCCTCTGGCACATGCGATATCCCCTTGTTTACAATTACTTCAGGCTCCAGACCTTGAATTTCTTCCCCTTCATAGATAACCTGACCTTTCTCAGGTTCAATCAAGCCAGAAATTGTGCGTAAAATCGTTGTCTTGCCAGAACCATTGGCCCCAAGGATTGTTACAATTTTCCCTTCTTCTATTGCAAACGAAATCCCTTTTGCCACATTCACCGGTCCATATGACACTTCTAAATTTTTTGTTTCTAATACAACTGCCATATTATTCTTCTCCCAAATAGGCCTTGATTACATCAGGGTGGTTCACCACCTCTTTGGGTGTTCCTTCAGCTATAACCCGTCCATAATCTAAGGCTGTAATTCGGTCACAAACATCAACCACGAGCCGCATGTCATGCTCTACGATCAGGATAGTGATCCCAAAATCCTCTTTAATATCTTCAAGCCAAAATGCTAAATCCTGGGTTTCTTCAACATTAAGCCCGGAAGAAGGTTCGTCCAAGAGGAGAAAATCAGGGTCAGTAACCAGCGCTCTGCCCAATTCTACATTCTTTTGAATTCCATAGGGTACATTATTAATAACCTCATTCCGATAAGCCTGAAGATCCAAAAAATCAATTATCTCTTCTACCTTATGCCTGAATTCATGTTCCTGCCTGCGCGACTTGCCCCAAAACCAGAAATCGGAAAAGAAACCTGTCTTTTTTATAGAATGACAACCCAAAAGCATGTTGTCCATAACCGTCATATTCGAAAAAAGCTCAATATTCTGAAACGTCCTGGCAATGCCTACATCAACTACCTGATATGGCTTGAGACGATCTATGTCTTTACCCTTGAATAAAATCTCTCCACTATCGGCATCGTAGACCTTACTTATGCAATTAAGCAGAGTTGTCTTGCCCGCACCATTTGGTCCGATAAGCGCATGAGTGTGCCCTTCTTGAAGATCAAGATTGACATCTTCCAGGGCTTTTACACCCCCAAAATGAATTGAGAGATCTTTGACCTGAAAATATTTTTCTTCTGACATCGCTACCATTACTCCTTTATTGAAAATATTCTTTTAATATATTCAAGTTATTGATGCCTTTCTGTCTTGGTAAACTTTCTGACTCTTCTGAATGTATCCTTTTTGTAGAAAGGGAAGTATTCAAAATAGAATTTTAATTTGAGCCACCTTCCATAAAGGCCGAGAGGCTCATACAAAATGAAAAGTAACAACAATACACCAAATATTAATCCCTGAAGACCCGCCTGCTGCCCGATAGCAGGTGGTAAAAAATCTTTTGCTAGGGAAATAAGCTCTGGTAACACAGTCAAAAAGATCGCACCAAATATGGCACCGTGCACAGAACCTAGGCCACCTATAATAATCATCACCAGGAAATTGATCGAAACTATGAAATTAAAATTTTCCGGACCGATAAAGAGCATGAAGTGGGCAAATAGAGCACCTGCAATTCCCGCGTAGAATGCACTGATAGCAAAGGATGCAGTCTTATAGATCGCAAGATTAATACCCATGGATTCTGCCGCAACCTCACTGTCGCGGATAGCAATCAGCGCCCTCCCTGTAGGAGTACGCAGAATATTTTTAAGTATGATTATCATGACAATCAACACTATGAAGGTGAGATAATAGAACGCCAGATCGGAATTGAAATCAATTGGTCCAAGCCTGGGTCTTTGCACCAGCATCCCATTTGCTCCATTGGTGACACTTTCCCAACGTGCAATGATCTCCTCGACAATAAATCCAAAACCCATGGTGGCAATCGCCAGATACAGTCCCTTCAGACGCAGGGCAGGAAGACCAATAAAAATACCTAATATAGCCGCAAATATACCTGAAATAGGCAATGCCAACCAAAAGCTGATACCATGACTCATCGTCATAATAGCAGAAGTATATGAACCAACAGCAAAAAAGGCGGCATGACCTAACGACACCTGGCCGGTATACCCTGTAAGAAGATTCATTCCTAGAGCTACGATTGAGTAAATTACCACAAAACACAAGAGTGACACCCAGTAAACTCCAATAAATATAGGGACAATCAAAAACGTGAGGATTAAAAGCATATACCAGATCATAGTACTACGATATTTAAATAATTGTATATCCTGCAGATAACTCCGTCGTTGTATGAATCGCATGATTACACCCTCTTCCTCTCTGGAAGGCCAAAGATCCCTTCAGGTCGAATCAAAAGAACTGCAATTAAAATAATATAGGCAAAAATGTCTTTAAACCCAACTGGCAGGTATACTCCAGCAAGGGCCTCTGAAATACCGATGATAATCCCGCCGACGATCGCACCTGGCACACTACCGAATCCACCCAATACCGCTGCGGGAAAAGCTCTCAGGCCAATATAACCCATATTATAATTCAAAAATTGAATTGGCGTAAGCAGGATGCCCCCAATCGCAGCAACTATTGCACTGAGTGCCCAAATATTTGAAAAGACCTTTTTCACTCCGATACCCATAAGATAGGCAGCCAACTGATTTTGAGATGTAGCCTCCATGGAAATTCCCATTTTGGTCCGGCTAAAGAAAAGATAGAGACCCGTTATCAGGATCAAGGTAATCCCAATGATCCATAGATTAACTGATGAAAACGCAACAGCACCGAGCCTGACTGGAAAGTCACTAATCCCCGCCTGAAATTGGTAGGTATCGTAACCCCAGATCATCCCGGACAGACTACGGATAATCATTCCCAGGCCCACCGTCGCCATAAGCATGGCAACTGTATGTTCTCCTACTAAGGGCCTGAGAACAACACGTTCTATCAACTTACCAAAAATACCCATAAAAACTATAGTTATCAAAACCGCCAAAAGGAAAGGTATATGGAGATAGTTGATGCAAGTAAAAGCTACAAAAGCACCTACCATCATAAGATCTCCCTGGGCAAAATTCAAAACCTCAGTAGCCTTATAGATGAGGACAAATCCAAGAGCCACCAGGGCATAGATTGAGCCCATCGCAAAACCGTTTATAATCTGTTGAAGTAACATTATGCCTTATCTCCCCTCTTAAATGGATACAACCTTATAAATGCTCTGTACATGAATATAGAAAAATGCATAAACAGCCCATCCAAACCATTAGAACCGAATAAAAGTGTCCCTTTTTTGTTTTAATTGATCCTCTCCATTATCTCATCCAGCGTTTTTGGTACCTTAAAGACCTTGGACATGATTAAACCCCCTTTGATTAAATTTTTTGATTCTTAAGGCTGGGGGCCTTGGCCTTAAGGCGACCTGCCCTGATCTCCTCACATAAAGACTCTGTACTGGTAACAGTCACTTCAGTTATATCAGAGACACGACTTCCATAATAACCGCGCTGGGCAAATACCTT